>CAZGVT010000001.1:0-25939 GCA_964529255.1 uncultured Alphaproteobacteria bacterium
GCGACTGTGGCCGAACCGGTCGGCTGCAAGCAGCCAACACGGCTCGGGGAAAAATCTCTGGCTGCGGTAAGGTGAATGCGTAGCGTTACGATTTGATCATTGTTAGCAGCATCTTGATTCGCGAACTTGCTTTCAGCGCATGCGGAATGTTCGCAGGCATCAGCACAACCTCGCCGGCTTTTGCCAAAACAGCGATACCACCGATGGTCAGCTCGACTTCTCCGTCGAGAACTTGCACGATGGCATCAAAGGGTGCGGTGTGCTCGGAGAGTTCCTGACCTCTGTCGAAGGCGAAGAGGGTGACGGTGCCAGCCTGCTTTTTGAGCAGCGTGCGACTGACGACAGCGTCTGTGCTGAAGTCGATTAATGTCTGTAATTGATGTGTTTGTGACGGAGTGAGATCGGACATGGTCGCTCAGTTTTGATGTTTTCCGAATATAGTGCGGGTTGGGTCGGTTGTCAAGCGCCGCCGCGGGACCCTTGACATTGTGAATATATTCACTTATATTCTTATTATTCTGCGTGATTGCTGTTATCACGGCGGCACGCAAGGAGTTCACAAGTTGACAAACTCGAATCCAAGTTGGAAGGACGCATAATGAGATGTGGAGATTGCGGCTGCGATCTGGAATTGACGGTCGGCAGCGCCGTACCGGATTTTTCGATTGAGACATTCGATCCGGTCCGCACGGACTGGGGCGAATACTCTCTGGCCAAGGCGAAGGCGGAGAAACGCTGGACGATTCTGTTTTTCTATCCGGGCGATTTCACCTTTGTTTGAGCGACCGAATTTGCTGCTCTGGCAGAGCAGCACGAACGATTCTCCCGCATGGGTGCGGAAATCGTGACGGTGAGTACGGATTCCAAGTATGTGCATTTGGCCTGGCAACGGGCTGAACGCGGATTGAGCGCGGTCAAGTTCCCGATGGGTTCGGATCAAACGGGAAATCTTGCGCGGCTGTTCGGAGTGTACAACGCCGACACAGGTCAGGCGCTGCGCGGCACGTTCATCATCAATCCGGACGGGATCTTGCTTTCGAAGGAAGTGAACTTCGATAATGTGGGCCGGAATATCGACGAACTCATGCGAAAGTTCAAGGCGTTTTTGCATGTCGCGCGACATCCGGCGAGAGCTTGCCCGTCAAAGTGGAAAGAAGAAACGGATCAGACGCTCGAACCCTCGCCGAAACTGGTGGGAGCGGTGTACGAGCGAGACGGGGAGTTGGTCGGGTAGGCGGGTGGTGGCATCAGCGTCAGAGGCTGTCCTGTGAATTGGGCAGCCTCTTTTGCTTGCGCAAGCGCATCGCCTGCCGCGCATAGCCTGCGTGCCTGTGACGGAATAGCAGTTGCCAATGGTTTCTGGATTCCTTACAATTAGGATGTCGGCGCGTCTGTTGCATCTTGAACATAGTGATTCTACAGGCGGACATAACGCATAGTAATCCCCTTAGCAATTGAACGCGGCGGGGCCACTCGACAGTGAGCGGCCCCGCTTATTTTGTTCACGAGAACTATTGCAGAACTACTTCGGCGGGGTCACGCTGTGCACGATGCCGACCATGTTGCCGTCGGGATCGGAGAACATGGCAAACGAGACCATGCCGGGAATGGTGGTCGGTGGAACCAGTGTCGTTGCCCCGAGTTTGGTAGCTTTGTCGAGATAGGCCTGCAAATCGTTGACTTCGACATACACCGTGACTCCGGTGGGCATGTCACCGCCGCCGGTGACACCGCCGCCGATGCCTTTTCCGTTTTGGGCCTGAACAAGGCCGTAATTCATTTCAGGCATGACCTGCATGTCCCAGTCAAAGAGTTTGCCGTAGAAGTTTTGGGTTTTCGCGGGGTCTTTGCCGGTGATTTCAAAGTGGACGACGGGACAGCCCATGGGATGACTCCTTGTTGGTTGGGGTTGGACAAAGGATGAGCTTCAAATGACAAATGAAAGCGAAAGGCAGATTTGCGCCTGTAGAAGTATGAGAGCGGAGATGCCGCGAGATGTTGCTCAGGAGGTCCCGGCGCGGGAAGCTTTGCCGAATTTGTAAGTGGCCCAACCGAGGATGAGGCCGACAATCGTGCCGGGGATCATGATTTCGGCGTAGAAGTACTTGCCGTCGGTGGGAGTCATAGCCACAAGGTAGGCGAAGATCATGGCGATCACGCCGCCGATGATGACACTCCAGGTGAGGGACTTGAGCTTGGCGGCGATGAATCCGGAAATGAGGCCGACAACCATGCTCTTGATCCCCGACAACATCATGATAGTCCCGACCATTCCTTTAGTTTCCGGATAAAAGATGGCCGTGAAGCCGTCAGCGGCACCGAGGATCGCGCCAAGTACAAGTCCGAGAAGGGGTTTGGGCATGAGCGGACTCCTTATTGGAGGGTGAATGGGGTTCTGAGGCTAATTACAACGGAACTCTTGATTCCTTTAACTAACTGCGGTACAGGAGGTAAGTGATGAGCCGTGCGAGGAAATAAGACGCAATGAGTATGACCACGAACCAGTTCTTGCTGACCCAGCGTCCGGTTTTTTCGAGCAGGTTCTCGCGGTAGGCTGTGACCTGCAGACGATCGAGATAGCGAGCGATGTCCGATACCAGCTCCGTAACGGATCCATAACGATTGGCGGCGGCGAGAGCCGTTGCTTTTCTGCAAATCGCCGCGAGCGGTTTGGGCAATTTGTTCGGCGATCCGTCTCCGGACAGGAGGGCAAGCAGCGTTGCGCCGAGCGAGTAGATATCGCTGCGTTCGTCGGCGATTTCGCCGCGTTCCTGCTCGGGAGCCATGAAGCCGGGAGTGCCGATGACAACGCCGGCACGGGTTGCGGACTCCAACTCTGAATTTGAGACATCGGACCTTTTGCCCTCTGTCGTCTGTAATTTGACGTCTGCAATTTGTGAATGGACTTTTGCCACTCCCCAGTCGAGGACGAGGACTTCGCCGAATTCGCCGATGATGATATTCTGCGGTTTCAAGTCGCGATGAATGATGCCCCGATTGTGGGCAAAGGCAACGGCATCGCAGACGCGCTGAAAGACCCGGAGCTTTTCGGCAATGGAGTGACGCTCCCGCGCGAACAGATCGAGTCGTTTTCCGGTCACAAGTTTGGAAACGTAATACGGCCTGCCGTCGGGGAGTCTGCCGATATCGTGAATGGGAACGATGCCGGGATGTTCGAGGCGAGCGACGATTTTGGCTTCGCGAATCATGCGCGCGGTCAGATCGCCGCCGGAATCGGGAAGTCTCAGCACTTTCAAAGCGACACGGCGCTCCAGATCCGTATCTTCGGCGACATAGACGGAGCCCATTCCGCCGGCATCAAGGAATTCCACGAGACGGTATTTTGTTGCGGAGAGGTCGGGTTCGTCGAGGACGGAGCGCAGGTGTTCTATGTTCAAGGCCCCCCCCCTGCCCCCCCGCTGACGCGCGGAGGTGTTCTATTCAAGAGCCGTGATTCCTCGCGGAATTCCTGTTCGCTGCCGGTGACCTCGCGGAGTTTTTCAAGCACCAGATCGCGGAAGCGGCGGCGCATGGCATGCAGATAGTTCGTAATTTGCGTGGCCGGGATCCCGTGTTGCACGGCCAGATCATCGTAGGAGATTTTGTGGCGGTCATCGCGCAGCACGTCGTAGGCTTCAAAGACGGCGAACTGAGTTTGTTTTCGTTCCCGTTCACACTCCTTCTTCAAGCCGTCGAGCGCGGCGGCGAACAGTCCGCGCATCCATTGGCGGTCGAATTCTTCAGCAAGGCTATATTCATCGGCGATTTCGAGTTGCTGAACCACTCCGCTGTCATCGGTGATTTCGAGCGGAACGAGGTGCATCTCGCCACCGCGTTTAATGCGGGCGGCGGCTTTCTCTTCATTGGAAACGAAGTTATCGAGACATTTTCTGAGGAACGTGCGGAACTTTGCCTGGGCCGGATCGTACGCGGCGAACAGCCGTTTTTCGAGGGCGAAGAGAAAGAACTGCTGGGTGAGATCGCGGGCATCCTCGTGACGTTTATTCCATTTAAGCCGCAAATGGTGGTAGACGGGCCGCCAGTAGACGGAGGCGAGCGTTTCGAGGGCGCGCTGACGTTGGCCGGAGTCGCCGCTCTTGACCAGTTGGATGACGGAGTAGGAGGTTTGGGGGAAGTTTGAAGAAGCGTGATTCGTCATTCAGGTGGTCTTTTCACTTGACAAAGTGTTCCTAAGTATATATACTTAGGAACACGGATCTTTCTCGAAAATACGGACATGTTAAGTGTAATAATACTTTATGCTTACATGTGTTACCATGATTCTAAATCTCATGTCGTCAAATGTATATATACATTTGACGACGCGAAACGGACTTCCCTCAGGAAATGCTCCAGTGGAAGTATATATATACTTACACTGGAGTATTAAGAAAAACCAAATCTGATCCAAAATGGCAATCACACGCATCAAAATCGCAGGACCGGATGTCCTCAAACACTTTGACTCATTGCCCAAGAGAGTGTTCTCGATCAAGGAGATCCGTTCAATACTGACCGCACAGAGAGGGAGCTGGAGACTCGTGCAGTCATTCAGAGGACAAGATTTCATAAGATTCCTGCAAGAAGAAGGCAGGCTAATAGAACACGACATTGAATTCCCAACTGGAAAAGACGTTCGCTACGCATGGGGCCAAGTAACCGAATATGAAATTGCACAATCCTTGCGTGACAACAGTTTTCTTAGCCACTACTCAGCATTCAGGATACATGGAGTAACCGAACAGATCCCCAAAACCATCTACCTGAACAAAGAGCAGGGGGCTCCTTTTCGACGCGGCGCAAAACTCACACAACAAGGAATTGACCGAGCTTTCTCTCGCAAGCCGCGCACATCCACGAAGATTGGCACATTAGAGTCACATAGGATTTGTATGATCGAGAGTATGGGAATCGAGGGGGAAAGCATTGTGATAAATGACAGCGAACTTGGAAGGAAACTGAGAGTAACAGATCTTGAACGAACACTGATTGACGCAACAGTAAGACCATTTTATGCCGGCGGCGTGAATGAAGTCCTGAAGGCGTATAGTTTAGCGGCAGATCGTATATCCGTGAATCGGCTTTCAGCGCTCTTGCGCAGGTTTGAATATGTGTATCCTTACCATCAGGCCGTTGGATTCTATTTAGAAAAATCAAATGCCTATCGGCCGGAACAAATCGATCTCTTGCGAGGCTTTCCTCGTGAGTTTGACTTTTATCTGACCTATCAAATTGGCGAACGCGAATACTCGAAAGAATGGAAGTTATTCTATCCCAAGGGACTTTAGTTTCTGAGCAATATCTACAACGAAATCAAAATAGAAATCAAACGGCTTCAACTTATCGGTGTGTATCACCGTGTCCACCAGAGATTGGTAATCGCTTGTGTGAAAATTTCGGTAGTCCACGATCTTGTGAATCAGGGCCAAGGGAACACGCTTGGCATCAAAGACATTGCGAAGTAATCGCAAGGAATCTGAATCGAATAGATCGATGGGGAAGCGCTGAGTCAGGACATGAATATCATAAAAGTCTTTCGGTCGCGGTCGTCTCGTCCCTCCCGATCTTTTGACAATTGGAGCATATTCCTCCATTTGCTGACAGATTGACCTGAGCTTTTCCAGAACAATCATTACTGGGGAGTAAACATAGACCGTGTATCCGTCGATTATCACAGATTGCCGCTCGCCAACAAATTCGTGCTTGCTCACATCTATAAAAATGTTCTTTTCATAGCCGGCTCCAATAGGCTCGGCCTTACGACGGACGGATTGCGCATCAAATACGCCATTCTGAATCAGTTCCTTCTTCACAACCTTAAATGCGATCTCATAGCCGCCCCAGAAGCTCGCCAGCTCTGGTGACATTTCGGGCGGTCTCTCCTCAACGCGCAAGTCCAGCACTTCCATTCCAATAGCCTCAAACGCACGCTTTAATAGTTCGACAAATCGTTCTCTAATTCCTTCCGGAATGACTTGACTTAGGTCATTTTCACAGGAAAAATCTATATCAAGAGACGCTCTGCTGCCAAGATTGTGACCAAGCTCAATGGCGTTCCCGCCCTTTAGCGTCAACGCCTGCATGAGCCTGTCATCGGATACTACTGCAGTAACCGCAGTACGCTTTATCTTGCCAATGAGTTCAAAGTCTACCGAGTGCATGACTCTCTTGCGGACTTTATTAATTGTCATCTGTTCACCCCGATCTTCGGGCAATCCGGCGACAGCGGGCAGTCGTGGCATCGGGGCTTGCGGGCGGAACAGATTTTCCGGCCGTGCCAGATCATGGCGTGGGAGAAGTTGATCCAACTATCTTGCGGGAGCAGTTCCATGAGGTCCCGTTCGATTTTGACGGGATCTTCCTTCGAAGTCAATCCCATTCGCAGTGAAAGTCTTTGTACATGCGTGTCCACGACGACTCCGGAAGCAATGCCGTAGGCCGTGCCGAGAATGACATTGGCGGTCTTGCGGCCAACTCCGGGGAGTTTGACCAGCGTTTCCAAGTCGCGGGGAACAGTGCCCCCGTGCTCATGAACAATGGCGTGCGCGAAGCCGATGATGCTCTTCGCTTTGTTGCGGAAGAAGCCGGTGGTC
This sequence comes from uncultured Alphaproteobacteria bacterium, assembly GCA_964529255.1. GTDB lineage: Bacteria > Electryoneota > RPQS01 > RPQS01 > RPQS01 > CAZVXJ01. Next base: position 6,594 of record CAZGVT010000001.1, read on the forward strand.
TTGATGTCTGCCTGAAGTGCTTCGCAGTCGGCATCGGCAAAGGCCTTTGGCGTTCGGTATTTTTTGAAGAGGTCCGTGGTGACGATGTTGACGCGTTCATCGGTACACTGCGCGGAGAGGATGGTGGCGATCGCCAGTTCAAATGCGCTTTGATGATTCAGCGCGCATTGGGGAGCGGGATAGAGATCAAAGAGGCCCATGACGATCCGTTCCGTGCGGGCGCGTTTTCGGGACATGGATTCAGGCATGGGTTCCGGCAGGGTTGCGCACGAACAAGCAAGGAATCACGTTTGGCATAGAGCGCTTAGCCCTGCTCGGCAGACGCGCGGAGTCAACTCAACATTGCATTCCGTGCGGGCGCGTTTTCGGGACATGGATTCAGGCATGGGTTCCGGCAGGGTTGCGCACGAACAGGCCGGGGATCACGTGTGGCATAGAGTGCTTAGCCCTGCTCGGCAGACGGGTGGATTACGGACATTGAGCCATGATGGCGAATCTCCGGTATGGCGAATCGCAGACGGTGGTCCAGGCGGCGACACAGCGGGGCAAGGTCAGAGTAGTGTCGAGAACCCAGCCGGCCGGGGGATCATTTAGGAGATCGGCGAGGTTGATGCTGTAGATTCGGTAGTCGGCGGGCTGCGGCGCGTAGAAGGACAGGGTCACGCTGTCGGCAGCAGCGTGGGAGAACAACGTCAGATTTTCGACGGGCGCGCAGGGCGGCGCATACGCACTTTCAGTTTTGACGATATAGAGATTCCTGTCTTGCGCCGGATTGGATTCGGACCAGCCGGCGAGTGCAAAGGCGCTGTCGGGGGTAACGGTCATACCGAAGCATCGGTCATCGCGGTTGCCGCCGAGCCGGGATTTCCAGTGCGCAACTCCGCCGCTATCAGTTTTGACGAAGTGGAAATCGGGGGCCGAGGACACTCCGGGATTATCATAGGTTGCACCGATGACAAAGCCGCCGTCGGAGTCCACGACAATGGAATTCGGGTTTTCTCCGTTGAGATTGCCGAGGTGCCGGGACCACACCGAGTCTCCGTTTGCGTCGGTTCGAATCAGCCAGATATTCCGGCCTTCGAGATTGTTCGAGCCGTGGTAGCAGGCGGCGATAAAGCCGCCGTCGGCGAGCAGTTCAACATCCCGCGCGCCTTGCATCAGGTTGTTGCCGAAGACCTTTGTCCAGAGTGTGTCGCCGCCGGCATCGAGCCGGATCAGGAAGACATCCTGACTGCCGTTGCCGAAAGAAGTGCTGTTTCCGGCGACGATGAAACCGCCATCAGGCGTCTGCTTGACGGCAAAGGCAGAGTCGGAGCCGTCGCCACCGAACGCTCGTGACCAAAGGGAGTCACCGTCGGAGCCGGTGCGAACGACGTATACATCTCGACCGCCGCCGCCGAAGGAGCTTTCGAAGCCGACGACACAGTATCCGCTGTCATTTGTCTGGCAGAGATCGAATGCATAATCCCGTGCATTACCGCCGAAGAATTGACTCCAGAGGCTGTCGCCGGTGGCATTGACTTTGGCGAGATAGAGTCCTCCCTGCGATTGTCCGAACGAGAAGGTGTAGCCGGCCATGGCAAAACCGCCATCCAGCGTTGGAATCGCGGCGAGGAACACATCCTGTTGATTGGTGCCGAAGGTTCGCTCCCACTGTACAGCACCGGCAAGGTTGAGAGCAACCACGTAGGCAGCGACAGGATCGGGACCCGCAGGATTGCTCCAGCCAGCGGCGAGTATCGTTCCACCGGGGCTTGCGGCAATGGCGCGGGCTTCGCGATCGTCGGTTCCGATTTGCACGGTCCAGGCGGTATCGGGGGCCGGTTCGAGAATCGTGAAGTCGGCATCGGAGACATCATTGACAGTGGGGAAATCCACGGCGGTGATGCGGATACGTGCCTCCGATGTGAACGGAGCGAGGGCAAGAAAGGACTCTGTTCCGTCGTTTGCCGTGTTGTCGGCCAGCAGTTCCCAGGGTGCCGAGTCATAGCAGCGGCTCAGTTCGACACGGATTGCGTTGATGCTGCCGAGAGAATACCAATTTACGGGAAACGTTTCACCGATCACCCATTCATTGCCGCCATTGGGGGAGAGCAGATGAAGAATGGGATCACCGAGGTAAATCAGGTACGCGTCGCCATTGTTGACGGGTTTGCGGCCGCCGATGATGTAGCGGCCGTTTGGCGCCTGGCGGATGGCGTTGGCAAATTCGCTTGCCGCCGTTCCGACGGTTTTAGACCACAGAGAGTCGCCGTTGGAGTCGGTGCGGACGACGTAGACATCCTGCGAACCGGCGCCGAAGGATTGCGTGGATCCGGTCATGACAAATCCGCTGTCGGACGTCACCTCGACATCGTTGGCCAGTTCATTGGAAGCGCCGCCATAGGTTCTCGACCAGGCGAAGGATCCGTTCGGATTCCGCTTGTGGAGGAACATTTGACTATTGCCGCCGCTGTTGACGGAGCCGGTAATGATGTATCCACCGTCGGGAGTGAGTTCGACATCAAAAGGTGTTCCGGAGATGCTGTAGTCCCATTGGATAACGGTTGCGGTGCTATCGAGTTTCCAGATATGTCCAACCGTGTACGGGCTTACTCCGACGACGACGAATCCATGATCGGGGGTTTGCCGAACGGCGGCGCCGAAGTCGTTGTTGGGAACGGCCGCGCCCAACGCTCTTTCCCACACGACTGCGCCGGAGGAGTTGGTACGGACGAGGTAGACATTGTCGGAGCCAATAACATCCGAGTCCCTTTGGAAGCCGGTGGCGATGAAGCCGCCGTCGTTGAGCTGATCCACGCCGTAAAATTCTTCCCAGAGACTACCGGAGCCATAGAGGAAGCTCCATTGTGCAATTCCCTCGTTGTCGGTTTTGACCAGCATTCCGGCCCAGCCGAAGCCGGGAGATTGGAAGGAGTGACCGGCGAGAATGAAGCCGTCGTCAGCGGTTCGTCGCATGTCTTCGCACTCGTCATCGCTGGTTGCGCCGCCAAAGGTTCGTGTCCAGGTTGAATCTCCGGTGCTATCTACTTTCCCGAGGTAGAAGGCCCATCGGGGAGTTCCAGTGTACAGGCCGGCGAAGACGAAACCGCCGTCGGGGGTGTAATCCACGGCGGCTGCAAATTCGCCATCAAGGTCGATGGCGCTGCCGAAGCTTCGCGTCCAGAGTGTATCGGGGGCTTGGGCGGCCAAGGTAGCAGGGAGCAGAAAGAGGAAGGACAGGCGGGTGAGACTCATGACAACCTCCTTGAAACGGGTAACAGATTCAAGAAGAATCAACTGCGTGCAGTCGTGGAAGCGGCTTCTGGGAATGTAAGCAGTTCGGAGATGAGGCGCAAGGGGGAAAGCCCCCGGCCGCAATTCCGCATTTTCGGGAAAGCGGGGGTTGGAACAGGGGTCAGTGAAGCTCTGACCGGGCTTAAAGAGTGAACAGGTAGGCGATCTTTGCCATGAGCGTCGTGCCGGTAGGTTTGAGTTTGGCGGAGGTGTCGTAGCGCTGTGTATAAACCAGATAGGCGTCGCTGCCGATCTTGGGAATCCAGTGGATGCGAATATTCGCGCTGGCTTCGTCCGCGTCGTTGTTCCATTGCATGAATACAGAGCTGGTCAGGCGCGGATTGACACCAGCATTAATGCGGCCCGTGATCTGGCGGGTAATGAACTCTCCTCCGGTCAGATCGAAGTCCTGATACTCGTAAAATGCGGACCACGACAGATATTTGTTGAGCCTCAGGGCTCCGCTCGCGCCGACGTAGTAGTAATCGCCACCCAAGGCCGGTCCTCCGCCAATGGCTCCGTTGGCGGAAAGTCGGCGGCTGTCGTTGCTCCCGGCATAAAACTCGTATTCATTCCACCAGTAGTCTCCCCTGGGAACCACAACATCGGAGAAAATCGAAAAATCCTCGGCGAATGATTCCGCTCGGCGACGAAAGTTCAGCTCGAAGAGTTCCCCGGAATTGGTCATGACCGCCAGCGGCCGGATTTCATGCGTATAGGTTTGCATCTCGCCGTGCCTGTCCACAAAATAGTCGAACTCAGCGGGCATGAGATCAAAGTACTGGATTCCCCATCGTCCGGGCCGCAGGTAGAAGTGGAGTTCATCGGTGTAGTTAATGAACTCGTCGCGGCCGGTGTAGCCGATGCCGGGGTTGTAATTCGTTTGCACGGCGCGGACACCGGCCCAGTTGTTAACGGTTTCTCCCGGAAAGCTGGAGTAAGCCCGCCAGGCAAGATTGTCGTCGCGGATTCCCGGTTCCTTGGATCCGGCTATGGCACCGCCGAGAAACATCCGGTCAGTGCCGATGACGTTGCTGAGTGCGTGGAAGGCATCAACTCCGAGCAGCCGGTTGTAGGCATTGGAGCGTTCGACGTTGGTAACGAAGGATCCGATATAGGAGCTGCTCCCGACTTCCCTGCGGACGCGGCCCACACTGTAATTGGTGGAGGGCTGTCCGTGTTTTTCTGCGGTCTGCATGGAGAGCAGGCCGATTTTGTATTTTCCGGCCTGGCCGACGAGTCTGGCCCCACCGATAATCGGGACCTCGCGGCCGTCGTCCGTGAGGCCGATGCGGCGGGAATAGAACGGTTTGATGCCGCCGAATTGCGTTTCGAAGTATTCGGCACCTTCGAGGAAGAAGTCGCGTTTTTCGGGAAAGAACAGGGGGAAGCGAGTGAGGTTGATCTGCTCCTGATCGACCTCGACCTGTGCGAAATCGGTATTAGCGGTCAGGTCCAGCGTCAACGACGGCGTGATGGAGTATTTGAGATCGCCGCCGGCTTTGGTTTCGGTGGATTCAACGTTGCCGGAGAATTTTTCGATACCGCCGAGGACATAGGGCTTGAGATAGAGCGGATTTTTGCGGGGGAGATCTGCCAGGCCCGTGAGCACACCGGCGTGAGACATGTGCAGCAGTCGGTAGCTGCGTTCCCATGCGGTCCAGCGGAGTTGTTCGCGTTTACGTTTGATGTTGCGCTCGAAGTTGATTCCCCAGGTCTGCACCGTCTCGGCGGAATATCTCAGTGTGGAGAAGGGGATTTCGATTTCGCAGGTCCAGCCGCTGTCGTTGACGGCGGCGCGGCAATCCCAGAGTCCGTTCCAGTCGCCGTTGAAGGTGAGACCTTCGTCGGTGAAGAGAGCATCATTGCGGGCGCCGTTGGGATTGACGGCGAAGAAGAAGCCGTTGCGGTGATCGAGATAGGTATCGATGGCGATCTCGAAATCATCATCTTTGAAGATGTCGAAATCCCGCGCGAGTTCTTCGGCGACGATTTTGTCGGGTTCGCGGTCGTAGCAAAAGACTCCGAGATAGAGCGCACGCTGGGTATAGACGATGCGGACGCTGGTTTGTTCGGTAGCCGGTTCACCCTCTTGCAGTTCGCGCTGGGTGAAGCCGGAGATGGGTATTGCGGAGCGCCACGGGTTGTCATCAAGCCGGCCATCGAGCCGGGGAACTTCATCCACACGAACTGCCGTGATCACCGGCGGCCCGGCATCAGCGGCGAGGGTACCGGCGAAAACAAGGAAGATGCTGAGGAGAAGGTGCTTGAGGGGCATGAGGATATTTAAGATTCCGGTCGGGTAACGCGCGGTCACAGGCAGGATTTCATAAGAATCGTTGCGCTAACCCGCCTTGGCGAGATGCGTTAGCGGAGCAGCATCAACTTTCGGGTCAGTGCGTGGTGATTGGCGTTCAGGCGGCAGAAGTAGATGCCGGAGGATAGTTCGGATGCGTCGAAGGTCATGTGATGACTTCCGGATTGCATCTGTTGGTTAGCAAGTGTACTTACGATACGACCTGTCAGATCAAAAACGGAAAGTGTGACGTGGGCGCTATGTGGCAGCGTAAGGGTGATCTCGGTTGAGGGATTGAAGGGATTGGGAAATGCACTCAGGTGAATATCTTCGGGCACCGGAGTGCGGGACAGGTCGGCATCGAGCAAAATGGGAAACTCGCTCGTGAGATGAATGACGGCAACATTCCCATTGTCCAGGTGCTGCAGGCAAAGCGCGTGTCCGTAGCCTTCCTCATCGATGACAAAGCTGGGACTTGACGCTGCGGGGCCGAAGATAGGCTCGGTGCGCCAATAGTCCCAATCCCAATCCGTGGCAAGCAAGTTGCCGGTGAAGCCGAAGCTGTCGGTTTCACTGGAGATGAAATGCATTTCGTCATTGGGATCAATGGCCATTACAGCGGCAGCCGCACGCGCATGAGAGATCTCCTGGCAGCCGTCGCCGCAGGCACACAGGAAAACTCTATCGGGTGTCCCCGGGCCGTTATTTCCGCTGATGCACCATACTGCACAACCATTACTCAGCACGGCCACATCGGCGGTGAAGTCGGAAGTGTTCTCTGCCAGTATGATCTCGTCAGTCCAGTTTTCCCACATTGGAGCGGAAGACAAGTTGTGGGCATGATAGTCAGCGAGCGTGCCGCCGCAATAGGCAATATGAACGGTGTGGTCCGGTGCAACGGCAATGGAGGGGTTGGCGTTGAACCCGGCGATGCCCGGATTGCTCTCTTCGATAAGGCCCAGCTCGGAGTCTTGGTTGGCATAGTAGATCTTCAGAAGATCATTGGGATCGTCGTGCGCGATGGATGCCAGATGCCAGACACCCGTACCCGACACGGTCAGCGCCGTGGAATAGTAATCTCCGGACTCCGACTCATATTCCATCAACCACGCGTTTTCATGCTTGCGCAGAACCATGAGCTTGTCCCGGCGATCAAGGGCTACCAGAATTTCCCCCGCAGCGTGGTCGACGGCGATGGCTGTCGTGCTCACGGAGTCGGCAATTACCGTCGGTACTTGCCACGCTTGGTCAGGCGCCTTGAATGAGTACAGCACATACCGCACAATCTCAGGAAGGCTGATTCGAATCCACACCGCGTGCAGCGTGCCGTCGTCGTCCAACGCGATGGCTTGGGAGGATGCCCACAACCCCGATTCGTCGGTGGCGTAGAGCGTGTCCACCGTCGGCACTCCCCATTGGGCAAGGACAAGCGAGGCCGTGGTGAGAAGCAGCAGGATTGCACGAGCGAGCATGATCGAAAATCCCAGTGAAGAAAACGCTGAAATACTGAAACGCTGCGGCATTTGAGCGATGAGTATTCGGCGGCTACGTTCCTCCGTGGCGAGGGCGCCCCGCGAAAACCACCGGCGGCCTCTGGCCGTCGACTCACGCTATTTGATCATCGCTGCCTTGAGGAGCACGGTTTCTGCTCCGGCGGTGATGCGGAAGAAGTAAACACCGCTGGCCTGATCGGAGCCATCGAATTTCATGTGGTGAATGCCGGGTTCGAGCACGCCGTCGTGCAGCACGGCCACCTGCTGACCGAGGCGGTTAAACACCTCCACGAGCAGTTCGACACGCGCGGGAAGTTCAATCTCGAACTCAGTCAGCGGATTGAACGGATTCGGATAGGGCTCGCTCACGCGGAATGAGACGGGAATCGCGCTGTTATCTTCACCGACGGCAACACCGAGAATCGTGAAATCGGCAGGGCTGTCCACGTAGGCACTCGGATCGAGCAGCGTGACGAGGCGAATCCGGCAGTGCTCGGATGGCGCTCCTTGCGGCACCCACGGATGGGAACCGTCATTGGCCGCATTGGAGTTGATAATTTCCCAGACGCCACCCGGATAGTTGCGGTTCAGAAGAATGCGCAGACGGTCTTCGTGCTCGGTTGCCTGCCAGGTAATGGTGAAGGGCAGCCCCAGCGGAATCTGTTCTCCTCCCAGCGGCGCAGTGACGGTAATCTGCGGTGCGCGGAGTACGAAATTGCCGTCGGATTCATCCTGCAGCGCGGGTTGCTCCGATGATCTTACGCGCAGCCGGCAGTTGTTTCCACCGGGAAGTTGCACGATCCAGAGCGCGTAATCCGTTGCGACAACATTGGAGAGTAATTCCTCCCAACTGCCGCTGGGGTAGTCGCGGTTGATTTCGATAATCAACGGCTCAGGTACCAAGGTTCGCTCGAAGCGGATCGTGTCGCGCACTCCGGTGAGCAGGGTTTCACCGCCATTGGGACTGACAAGCCGCAGTGCGGGGTTAACAATGCGCGTATCGGCATTGGACGTATCGGTTTGTTGGGGTATCGAAAGATGAGAGATGCGGAAGCGCACGTGATCGCTTTCGGGACCGCTCACAGTCCAAGTCTCTTGTCCGTCATTAGGTGTGCTGTTGAACAAGGACTGCCAGGCACCGGCGGGATAGTCGCGATTGATTTCCACCCGAACATTGCCGCCATGTACGACTCCGGACCAGCGGAAAGTGACTTGCGCGCCGGGCGAGAGATATTCTCCGCCGTTGGGATAGAGCCATGCCAGCAATGCGGAGCCCGTGGCGATTTCCCACATCCCGCGACCATGCGTGGCGACGCGTAGTTTGCCGCTGCTTGCCTGCATATCCATGTCATCGACTCGCGCTGCGGGCAGGCCGTCGCCGAACACAGCCCAGCTTAGGCCGCCATCATTGGTGACAAACACACCAATGTCACCTCCGGCATAGAGCGTATTTGGATCGGTGCGATCCACGACCACATCCTGAAACGGCACATTGGGCAGGTTGCCGCTGACGTCTGTCCATGCGGTGCCTGCGGTGATTGACTTCCAGATGTGCCCGGTGCCGAAACCGGAAACGGTTGCGTAGACAAGATCGGGATTGTAGGGGTCGGGAACGACGCGCGTCACCCACTGTCCGGGAAGATTGCCGGTGACATTGATCCAGTTGCCTGTGCCATCATAGCGGAAAACGCTGGAACTGGAACCCGCGTAAATTCGCCCCTCCATTGCCGGTGTGACTTCGAGACACTGTACTTCTCCGCCGATGGAGTTTCCGACGATTTCCCAGTTGGAGTTCCGTCCCTGATTGGGCGAGCGCCAGACTTGGCTGTTGGAGGCTGTGGAAGTGTAAATCGTGTTGTGGGCAAAGGGATCCAGCACCATCGGGGTTACCCACGCGCCTGTGCCTTCAATCCCGGGATTGATTTCGGAAAAGTTAAGGCCGCCGTTGTCGGAGCGAAAGCGGTTGCCGTTCTGGTACTCGACATAGATGGTGTTGTCATCGGTGTAGTCCACGACACAATAGCCGCCGTCGCCGCCGAAGACGTCCTGGAAGTCTTGACCGCCGTCGTATCTTGATGTGCCGTTGTCCTGCGTGCCACCGTATGCCAGGGCGGTGTCGAGTGTCGCATTGCCCATGGCATAGTACTGGAAAGTCACGTAGCCGTTGTTCATCTCTTCCCAGTTTTCGCCGACATCGGGAGATTTGAAGATGCCGCCGTCGGTGACGATCCAGACTTCGCTGGTGTTTTCGGGGTGGAAGACGATTTCATGCTGGTCGGCGTGTACGAAGTTGACATTACCGTACTCGAACCACCACCAGCTCTTTTGGGTGAATTGCCCGCCGGAGTTGTTGGACTTGTAGCAGTCCAGTCCCGAAGAGAGCACGACGGTGGATTGATCGGGTTTGACCGCAATGGCCATATCGTACCAGCCTTGGGACGCATAGTGGCCCTCGTTTGGCGGGTCGTACATCTGAGTCCAGCTTTGTCCGTTGTCCACCGAGCGGAAAACACCGATCATCTGCGAGCCGTTGTAATTAAAAGTTCCGCAGATTCCCGCATAGACGATTTGCGTATTGCTGCGGTAGATATCGAGCACAACCCGTCCGATCTGATTAGCGGGCGGGAGTCCGTCGCTGGAGCGCACCCAGCTCTGGCCGCCGTCTTCCGATCGGTAGACACCGTTGACTCCCGAGCCGAAGGGGTAACCCGCTCCGGCAAGCATTACGGATGGAGTTACGGGATCCCGCACGAGTGCATTGATGTTGCCCTGCAGAACGGTGGTGAAGCTTTGGCCGCCGTTGGTTGACCTGCGGAGTCCGCTGCCAGTTGACGCGAGCACAATGTTCCCATCCAGGGGATCGATGTCGATGCAGAGTACGGCCTGACCTTGCGTGTACTGGTAGCTCATGCCGGTGGTGTTCCACGTCACACCGGCATCGACTGATTTGAGCAGACCGATTCCGGCGACCGCGTCGCCGTTGAAATAGCCTTCACCGGTTCCGAGATACATTACCTGAGGATTGGTGGGATCGATTTCGAAGCAGCCAACTGCAAGATTGGGGAGATGGTCCGTGAGCGGGACCCAGTTCTCTCCGGCATCGATGGACTTCCACATACCCCCGCCGACGGCACCCGCAAACATGATGGTCGGGTCTTCGGGATGGAAGCGGAGCACGCGTGTGCGTCCGCCGTGATTGTATGGGCCGAGATTAATCCAAGGTTCATCGAGACTGGATCTCGACATGCGCTGAACGGATTGAAACGCCTCCCACATGGCGCCGCTGGGAATCGTGCCATCGCGGTAGGAGCGCTGGAGCATATCCCATTCAAATCGCTTGAATGGTTTCCAGCCGTGCGAGCGCGGCCAGGTGGATTGCTGATCATAGTAGGCGCGCCACTCGGCGAGTTGATCGGTAACGCTGAACGGGACGACCTGTTGCTGTGCAAAGCCAGTCAGGGTAAAGCTCAGCAGTGCGAGGAGTAGAAGTTTGCGAAACATGAGCGGTGCTGGTTATGGAAAGGTTATGTTGTACAGAGTTGATTCCGGCGGGGTGAGGGCACCCCGCGCGGCGAATACTAACGGCGGGCTCCGCCCGTCGAATTTTTCACTCCTCTACCGGCGGGCTCCGCCCGTCGATTCATGTTGGACAGGCAGAGCCTGCCCATGGTGACAGGACTCTGGTGATCCTTCCGGCGCGACCACCACAAGACGCGCCGTCAGGATGACAAAAGTTGTTGAGTCGGCCTTCGAGTTTACCGTCTTACTTCAGCAGCACGGCCTTGAAGGTTTCGCGATGATCTCCGGCTTCAACGTGAATGAAATAGAGACCGGTGGCAAATGCGCCGCCGTCGAATGAAAGCGTGTGTGAGCCTGCGGAGAACCCAGCTTCGGCGATCGTCGTAACATGTTGGCCGAGGCGATTGAAAACGACAGCTTTGACGAACGTATTCCCGGGCAGATCAACAATAATTCGCGTGATGGGATTGAATGGATTCGGGTGCGGTGCGGATAGCCGGAACTCGCGCGGTATGGCAATAGACTGAGGAGCCTCCGCCTCCGCGATGACGAATTCTCCGGACATGACATAGGCTTCGGTATCGCCGCAGGGATGGACGTAGATCCGCGCACGGCCGGATAGCGGCTTGTTGACCATCCAGCTGACGTAATCCGTCAGAGTCTCTTGGCCGCAGTCAATAGACGCGAGTGTCGTACCTGACTGCCAAAACCAGGGTTCTTCAGGCACAAAGTCTTCGCGCCGGACGCGCACCCTTCTGATAGCAACTCCCGGCTCGACGTCCCACTGCACAGCGATTTCGTCACCAACGCGCAGCGTCTCGCCTCCTTGGGGATTGAGAATTCGAATGAACGGTTCGCGAACGGTCATTAGGATCACCAGCGAATCGGATATTTCGGAGAATCCCGCGCGAGGCGTGAGCGTGACTTTGAGCCGCAACGTATCCGTCAATGGCAAGCGAACGTTCCAAAGGATCGAATCGACATTTGAGCTTGCTGTGCTTGCCGAATTCCACAAGTGTCCGTCATTGTAGCTGTATGGCTGGTTCGTATACAAGTAGATGCGGTCGCCGGGCAAATTTTCCGTTTGAAGTTTCACCCATTGCCGGGATCCCGCGGGAAAAACTTCTCCGCCCTGGGGCCAGAGAATGCGCAGCCGGGGAATCCCGAGTTTCGAATCAGCGTTGGTAGTGTCACTTTGCGGCAGTGAATTGTGCGAAATGCGGAATCTGGCGGTTTCAGTTTCGGGTGCGGTCATGATCCAAAGCTCGGAGCCGTCATTCGGCGTGTTCTCGAACAGGATCTCCCACTCACCACCGGGATAGTCGCGATTGATTTCGAGATTGACACTGCCGCCGTTGTCGGTTCCGGCCCAGCGGAAAAGCAGTTCTCCGCCAACGATGAGTTGTTCACCGCCGTTGGGCACAATGAAACGAACGGTCGGCGTACCCAGAGCAATCTCCCACAGCCCTCTTCCCATCGTCCCGACACGGAGCAGGCCGTAGGCCGGTTGAATTTCCAAATCTTCGCAGCGCACCGGCGGCAGTCCGCTGCCGAACGGTCCCCACGTCTGTCCGCCGTCCATGGTGGCGAATAGGCCGACATCGGTGCCGATGTATAAACGGTTGGGATCATTGGGATCGACGGCAAGGTCTTGCGCGGGAGCCTCGGGCAGATTGCCGCTGATGTCCAGCCACGTTTGACCTGCATTGTATGAGCGAAACACGCGGCCGGGACCGTAACCGCTCATGACCGCGAACACTCCGTCGGAGTAATGCGGATCGGCGACGACGCGGCTGGCCCAGCGCTCCGGCAAACCGGCGGAAACATTCACCCACAGACTCTCCGACGGCTCATAACGAAACACGCGGTGGCTCGATCCTACGTACAGCCGTCCGGGCGACAGCGGCGAAGCGCAAATCGTCTGCATGTAGCCCGGCATGGAATCGCCCAGCACGCTCCACGTGTTGATGATGCCCGGCTTAACGGGATCGTCCCAGTTGTAATAGTAATTCCCGCGATCGTGAGAGACCCAGACCTTGCCCCATCGCACCCCTGCTTGGTAGGGATGCTCATTCGTGACGGAGTAGATGGTATTGTGATCGAAGGGATCAAGCACGAATGGCGTCACCCACGGTTTTGCGCCGTACATGCCATAAACGTCAACTCGTGTGACTCCCCCATCCTCCGATCGCACCATGTCCCCGTATTGCCGTTCGTAGTATACGGTGCTGTCATTGGTGAAATCCACCACGCAATAGCCGCCGTCGGCATCCAGCACGGGCTGCCAGGCGCGCTCTCCGTGCCAGCGAAAGGTGCCGTTGTCCCACATGCCGCCGAAGACCCAGCGCGGATTGGTGGCGGAGCAGCCGATGCCGTAAAACTGAATTGTGTGAAAACCGTTATTCTTGCGCTGCCAGGTTTCGCCGAGATCGGTCGAGACAAAGATTCCGCCGTCGGTGGCAGTCCAGATTTCGTCTGTGCGATCAGGATGGAATGTCAGGTCGTGCACATCGGCATGCACCCACGATTCCGACAAAGTCGTGCTGCCGCGCCAGCGACTGTCCATCCAAGTGGTAATGAGGTTCCAATGCCTGCCTTCACTCAGTGTGCGGTAGATGGAGAGCCCGGCCGAAAATACCGTTTGCGGATCATCGGGTTTGACGGCCAGTGCGATGGTGAACCAGCCCATGCCACCGTAGTGGTTGTCGCGAGGTTCGGTGATCATCCGCCAGCTTTGGCCGCCGTCTTCACTCCGGTAGATGCCGATCATCCGCGTGCTGTTCTCGAAGGTGTAGGAGATTCCGGCGTAAACCACATTGGAATCACTGGGACTGAAGACAACGATCGAGCGGCCGACATGATTGACAAACGGGCAGCCTTGATCGTGCCGGGTCCAGCTTTCGCCGCGATCGGTGGAGCGGTAGATACCGTTTCGCAAGTCACCGTAGGCCGAGCCAAGTGTGGCGATGACGACATTAGGATGAAACGGATCGCGGACGATGCAGTCCACATCTCCTTCGAGGACGAGATCGAAAGTTTCAGCGCCGTCGCGCGAACGATACAGGCCGTGATAATCACCAACCAGAACAACCGCGCCGTCCAGCGGGTCCACGTCCACCGCCTGCGCACAGTTGAACTCCGCGAGCGGCCAGGAGAATCCGGTAAGGTTCCACGAATTTCCGCCGTCGGTACTCTTGAGTAATCCGATACCGACAAGGGAGTTGTACGCTCCTTCGCCCGTGCCGCAGTACAAAATGTCGGGATTGGTTGGGTCAATGGCGAGCGAGCCCACCATCAATAGCGGCCACTCGTCGGTGACTGGAAACCAGCTCTCTCCGGAGTCCGTGGACTTGAACAGCCCGCCGGAAGCCGAGCCCGCAAACATGATCTCGGGGTTTTCCGGATGAAAGCGCACGAGCGTTGCGCGGCCGGCATCTTCGTAGGGGCCAAGATAAATCCACGCTTCGTCGAGACTCATGCGCGGCATACGCTGCCGCTGCTCGAACGCGTTGTATACGGCACCTTTTGGAATCTCGCCGGTCGGCCAACTGCGCTGCAACAGATCCCACTCCAGTCGTTTGTAGGGTTTCCATCCATGCCCCATCGGCCAGGACTCCTGGGTTGCATAGTGGGAACGCATCGGTGCAAGCGCCTCATAAACGCGGAACGGTTCAGCGTAAGTACAGGTCAGCGTCGAAGCAAGAATTATTGTGACTATGTTACCCGGACGCATTGTAAGGTACCAATTGAACGGCCTTGCAGCCAAATTGATCTGCTTCCCTCCCCCCGGTCGTCCCGAGGGAAGTGAAGGACCTCATTCTCCATCTTGACCACTCCCGTTTCCGGACGTTCTGGCAATCGTTTGACCGGCCTCATCACTGGCCGTTACAACGTAGAAGTGCTGGGATGCCGGCAGATCCAGCACGCCGATGTCATCAAATTGCGTGGTGTTCGCCGTGCCGATCAGCTGCAGAAACGACGTTTCGCTCCCGCGATAAATGTTGTACACAACCGCACCGGAAATGGCTTTCCAGAGCAGCCTCATGCTTGGGGATGGCCAGAGAAGCCGGCGAATGACCAGATCCAGCGTCGGCGAACCGACTCTGAGGAGAAAGACATCGGACTCCTGGCCGGGATGGCACAGCGATCCGGCCACTACAAACTGGGAGTCGTCGAGTGCCGCAGCCGCAGCCGGTTCCGCTCCGGGAATGGATAGTCTGAGCAGCCAATCCGGTTCGCTCGCACCATCTCGCTTTTCCAGAAAGACGCTGCGTATGCTATCTTCGAGTATGCCAGAGTATAGGAATTTCTCGTCGAACACTCCGCTATAGTAATCGGTCATGTCGCGCAAGTCCACTCGCAGCCCGAAAACGAAGTTGGAGAAGTTCCAGATGGGCACGCGGTTCGCGGAGAGTCGGGTCACATGGAATCCCATCGTGCCGTCGCCTCGTTCGCGAGTGGTCGCCAGATGGCAACCGCCGCTGCCGTCGTAAAATACGTGCGTGCCGCGAATATATGTATCCGGTTCCGGCAGAAACTCCTCCGTCCATAGTACTTCGCCGTTCTCCGTCAGTCGCGTGAGGCGCGCGGCGTTGGGCGTGCGCACGGTCGTTCCCGCAACGAGAAGTTGATTGCTCGCGGTTACGGCAATCTGTTCGGCGTTATCCCAGCCTGTGGCATTGCTGGCCCACTCCCAAAGAAACTCGCCGTTCATGCGATACTTGGCAACGTACGCATCCTGTCGCGAGCCGAAGTCAATCCAGCGATAGCCGCAGCAGGCGATGCTCCAATCATCCATAAGACACAAATGAGTGAACTCCGCTTGCGCGCCTCGCGCTTGACTCCAATACAGCTCCCCTGTGTCCAATCCTGACGCGACCATCCCCTGATAATCTTCCGTTCTACCGCAGACGGCGAAGCCTCCGTACTCCAGCGCATGCAGCGCATTGATTCTGGCAAACTGCGGGTACTCGCGATACCAGAGCAAATCGCCGCGATCATTGACCTTCATCACCCAGCCCGTCCCTGAATCCCCTCGTGCGGGATCCGTTGTGTATCCGGCCAGCAAGTAGTTACCGTACATGGTGATCTCCACGTCCCGCGCATAGTCGTTTGGGCCCGGGGAGAACGTAGCCATCCACAGCGAGTCTGGCAGCTGCGAAAACGACAAGTGACAAACGATCAGCGACAAAGCCCAAACGATAAGCGATGAACGATAAACGATGAGGGTTGTCATTTTTTCCCCAGCCAGTTTCTCACTCTTGGCCCGGCGATGGCGAGGATGCGGGCGAGTTCTTCCAGCGGCGTGTGCATGCCGACGGCATTGCGCGAAATCATGAACGGCGACGTGTGTTTCGTATTCACTTTGCCGGACATGTAGATCGCGCATTGGTATCCCGCTTCCCTGACCAGCGAGTTCGTGGCTTCATTGCCGTCCTCAGGATAGTGGCCGTTGGGGTAGCAGAATTGTTCGCACTCGCGGCCAAGATTCTGTTCGAGGAGTTGCTTGGAGATTCTCAATTCCTCGCGCGCGGTTAGTTCGGAGACGCGGGCGAGGATTTGATGCGAGTGCGTGTGCGAGCCGAATTCCATGCCTGCCGATTGCATTTCGCGCATCTGCTCCCAGCTCATGAAACGCGTATGCGGTCCGAGTTCGGGGACGTCGTCGATACTCTTGAAACCGCCGCCGCTGAGGAATCCCTCAAGAAAACTTACCTGTGCTTTCTCGTCGAGCGACTTAAAATAGCCGCGGATTTGTATGGCATGATCTTCTCCCCTCGATCCCCCCACAAGTTGTGGTGAGCTCCGCGCCTCTTGTTTCCCTCCACTCTGTGGGGGAATTAAGGGGGGCGTGCCATATTTCAACGCCGCGTCAATCACATCGAGCGGATAGCGTTTCTCCCCCCTTAATCCCCCCACAAGTAGTGGAGGGTAATCCGACCTACCCCCCCCCACAACATGTGGGGGGGCGAGGGGGGGAACAAACGAGGTCGCTATATAGAAGCTTGCCACGCAGCCGTATTTCTTCAGCAACGGAAATGCGACATCATAGTTGCCGGCATAGCCGTCGTCGAAGGTGAGGAAGCAGCATTTTCGCGGCAACGGTTTTCGCGCGCGCAGTCGCTGTGCGATCTCCGACACAGGCAGCACGCGAAAGTGCCGCGTAACAAACCGCAGATGCTGCTCGAACAACTCCGCATCAATGTGTTTTCCCCAGACGTTGTCGAGTCCCGTGAGCCGCTCGCGCGTGGTGCCGTGATAGGCCAAGCCGACGACCATCGGCGTGCCGATGGCGTGCGTGACGGCGGCGGTGAGCGGGGATCGTTTGATGACCGAGAGCAAGCTTATTTCAGCAGCAGCATTTTTCGTGTTTGGGAAAATTCTCCCGTTTGCAGGCGGTAGAGATAAACTCCGGAAGGCAGGGTCGTGCCGTCGAAGGCGATTTCGTAACTACCCGCGCTTCTTGTTTCGTCCAACAGCGATGCAACTTCCCGGCCCGTGATGTCGAATACGCTCAAGCTCACATGACTTGCCCGCGCCAGCTCGAAGGAGATCGTCGTTGACGGGTTGAAGGGGTTGGGGTAGGCGGGGTGAAGAACCAATTGGGCCGGTAGGCTGTGCGGTTCATCGGCAGAAGTGTATACTGAGCGTGTCTTGAACACGAGGATTTGCTCGCACGTGTCGCAATGCGCGAGTTCTGCAACAAACGTGCACTGTCCCAATGTGTCCACGGTGAATTCATGGACATAGTACGATATCCCCCAGTCGTAAACGTGAGACCAAATGGTCTGGCCTGCCGGATCAAGTTTCATCAATTCAAGCACGCCTCGCCCCTCCACCCAACGATTGAGTGCGAGCAAGTAGTTTCCATCTCCGGCGGTGCGAAGAGCCAAGACATGAGCATCAGCCGCGACTTCTCGTCCCCACAGACTGTCTCCATGCAGGTCATACTTGTACAATCGAATGACACTACTGGTGTCTTGCCAGTCCAACCCGTAGATTCCAAAAACACAAAGTAGACCACCATCCTCTGCTGGGGCGAGCGACACACTCGAAACGTTCGCCTGACAACCTGAGGAGGGACAAGCAAAGAGACTCCAGCCATCTGAGCCGTGGACATGGATGAACAAGTGATCCATGTTGCCACTTGTACCTGCCACAGCGAGACGATCCATGCCGAAATCCGTTGCGGCACTTGGAAATAGGCTGAAATAGCTTTCCTCTGTCCCTAATTCGACAACACTTGCCAAATTGCTGTACAGGTCGAATTGGACAACTGCATGAACATAAACTCTGTGCTCGTCTCCATTTCGCAAATAGGTATACTCTCCGGTTCCCAACGCCGCAATGCCCTCCGGTGTGCGATCCAGGCTAGAAAAGTAATTTACGCGTTCGGTTGGATCGTGGAGAGTGTCGAGAAGGGTTCCGGAGAAGTCAGCAAGAAAAATGTCATGTCCATTCATCAGCATGCGCCCATCAGCAAGCGCACGAACCGATCGGATTCCCAGTTCATTATCGAGCAGCCGAGTCCACTCTGATTCACCATCAACAGACAGCTTGATAAGTGAATCAACTCCGGAAGTACCGCGAACGAAGTGAAGGAATAGAACGTACCCCCCGTCAATCGTCCCGTCCAAACTTGCGGCATAATTACGATTCGTATCCCCGATCACTCTCGTCCACAGCGTATCCGGTTGCGCGAGACCGGATGAGCAGATCGCGAAAGCGCAGGCAGTGAAAGTAAACAGCCGATTCATGATTCCCCCTTAGTTGTTTCCTAAGGATTGAAGTCTCTTCCCCCAAGATTCCGGGCATGTTACGCGTGTGCTGTTCCTGCGGTTACATAACCGGGTAGAACGCTAACATGCCTCGGCGGGAAGGCGATGCTGGTCAAACATAGTAACCTCCCGGTTTACTTTATGACGTGGATTGTCTTCACACTTGGTGATCCCATCCTATTGAATAGCGGTGTGAAGCGCAGAAAATAAGTTCCTGCTGAGAGTGCGTCAATACCTGAGACACTGACAGTTCCTGAACGATCAAAATTCCCCTGCCACAACTGCTGACCGAGTAAGTTGTACATTTCTGCCGATCCTGGCACGGGGATGTCAAGCTGCAAGTAGCCGTGCGCAGGATTGGGATAACTATTGATCGGTGTGACCACGATTCTATTGTTAGGATTCGCCGCCGATGTTCCGTTGACGGATGACGAATAGATGCGAGTCGTTGTTCCGGCAATACGCCTTGTAGACGATGCATAGATGAGCTGGATTCCGGAGGATGAGATCGAGTCGTCGCATGCCGTCCATGTTGACAAATCATCAGATACCAGATATAGTTGCCCGTAGTCGATAATCAAGCCGATGCCTTCTGCGTAGTCTATCCTAGCAACCGTTCCGATTTCTATAGATAGCGTATCTCCTGTAACCTCGTTAAAGCGACCGAGTCGGGAGAACATGAGAGAATACGTATAGAACCACGGCTGAGTAGGATGATAGGCAAGATAGTCTCCTGCTATCCCCAGGAATTCGAATGTAGAATCAGAGACATTAGTACGCCAAAGAAAATTGTCCGTGAAATAGAGAGTATTCTCATCATAGCGAGAGAAGATCGGGTGTCGGCCGTTCGCATAGAACGACCACGTTTGACCGCCATCACGCGTTAGGCCAAATCCTCCCCCTCCCATCTCCTGAGTTGAAATCAGCCAAAGACTTGTGTCGTAGGCGGAGACAACAAAGTCCACCTGCTCTCCCTCACCTCCT
>CAZGVT010000001.1:25949-31302 GCA_964529255.1 uncultured Alphaproteobacteria bacterium
CTATTCCCACCGTATTCAAGAGCGTCCAGGTGGTGTCCTCTTCGAAAAGATAGAGGCCTTGATCTGTGGAGGCGAAAATCCGACCCGGCCGGAAATACGGAAAGCTCCGGAGTGCGAAGACACGATGGCCAATTAAGCCGCCATACGCCCACGTTGTGTCAGGGTCTCGATGGACATAGACGCCGCCGCCAAGCGGATCATCCCACGCGCGATATTTGCCTCCTCGTACAACTGCCGAATCCAGCGGATCTTCAATCGCGCTAATGAAGCCAGCACTGCCGATATACTGCCAGTCGAAGTCGCAGGCGAAAGCGGTAGTTTCTATCCCGACAGCAACCAAAAACAAAAAACGAACCTTCCAGCAGCGGAACTGGGTTGGATTGAGTCTGTTCAGCATCCCCTTGTTTTGCCCCTTGTTTTTCCGGCAAAAAGTTGCAATCTTAGTCTACACCAATCAACAAGATACGGATGAATCGGGGGGATTGCAACTATTGGAATAGGGGGAGTCAAAGGGTGTGCCGGGAAATGGCGCGGAATTGTGCAGAAGAATCAATAGGTTGGAGAGGCGGGAATAGCCGATGAGCGCGTACGATGCACTGTTTGCAAGGGGGCGAGTCCTCATGCTGGATGGGGCACTCGGATCGGAGCTGGAGCGGAGGGGTTATCCCTGTCCGCTGCCGCTGTGGTCGGCGGGAGCGGTATTGGAGCAGCCGGGCCTCCTGTGGGAGATACATCGCGACTATGTAACGGCCGGAGCGGACGTGCTCGATGCCTGCACGTTTCGCACGACACGTTACACGCTTGCCAAAGTAGGCATGGCGGCGCGGGCGGAAGAGCTGACGCATCAGGCGGTGAGGTTGGCCAGATCGGCGGCGAGCGAAAGCGCGAGGGAGATTCTTGTATCCGGCTGCATTGGCCCGGTGGAAGACTGCTATCAGCCGGAACTTGTACCGCAAGATGAGATTCTGCGCAGCGAGCATACGCTTCATGCGAGATATCTTGCCGATGCCGGAGTGGATTTTCTGTTTCTGGAAACACACAACAACGCGCGAGAAGTGTTGATTGCCGCCGAATGCGCGCGAAAAACGGGATTGCCGGTGTGGGCTTCGGTGGTTGCGCGCGATGCAATGCACGTGCTGAACGGAGACGAACTCATGCCACTCGCGCAAAAGCTTGTTGATGTGGGCGTGGAAGCACTTCTCGTCAACTGCTGTTCACCGAAAGTTGCGGAGGACGCGTTCTTGACGATTCGGCGATTCATCGGCGAACTCGGGCGACGCAGTCAGCCCCTACTCGGCGCGTATCCGAATATCATGAGTGAGGATCTGAGCGCGCAGGAGTTTTCAAAATGGTGTGCGCGGCTCGTGGATCAGGGCGCGGCGATTGTCGGCGGCTGCTGCGGTGTCGGCCCGGAGCATATCGCGGAAGCGGCAGGGAAATTCCAAAATCAAGAATCCGATATCCGGAACATGTAGCGCCGCACGGATGTGCGCTCGTCGAATATCCCTCTGCTTGCGGGGGGGGTGCGTTCACATTTTTACTTTAGGCAGCGAACTCACAGCCCTTGTCATGCTGAAGCCGCGTCTTCCGCATTTCGCGGTTGAAGAGTCACCGGAGTCCGGCGGAGAGTGGGTTTCCGCCGAGGCGCCCGTCCCCGGGTGCCCGGAATCGGGAAGTCGCCGCTCGCCACCGTACCCTTCAGCGCTTCATCTCTTTCTTCCGGCCATGCCTCCTTCAGCTTCCTTATCCCCTTCCAAACCAAAGCCTGTCCAACATGTTGTTTAGTTGTTCACTGCGTGTTTAGTTTAATAATAATATAACTTGACTTCATGATGTTTCTGACGGATATTGCCGCTAATCAGCGCCCTCACTGGCCCGCCTTTCCCCCCCCAGCCGACCCCGTTTTAGTCATCCCCTTTTGGCCAAATAATTCGTATCTTATGTCCTTGCTGCCGAAAGCCTTACCCCGAGTTCGTTTGGTCCAAATTCGATTGCAGATGATCCGCCTGCGTTTTTCACTCGTCCCCGGGTTCGCTATGAAAAGATCATCAGGAGGTCCTATGAAGGTTCTTCTCTCTTGCCTGTTGGTTTGCTGTATTTTGTTTTACTCCTGCACACCGAAGCCATCCACGAAGCCCGCAGAAGGATTCGGAACGGCGCGCGCGACGGATCTGGAAATCAAGCCGGCCGTGACCGAGATGAATGCAGAGTGGGGCGTGGCTTCGCGAACGACCATCGACGTGAATTGGAAGGGCGGCCAGAAATATCCTGTGCAGGTGGTTCCGGCGAGCGGCAGCCCGGATTGGTTGATGCTTGAGACCAAACCGATGATTCTCGAACCACCGGGCCAGATGGAATTGAATCTCACCGCGGCGGTAGGCCGCGCTTCGCTGGGCACACACCGCCTGACATTCGAAGCGACGGCTTACGGACTCAGCCAGCCGGTGACGTTCGATCTTGATGTGACGGTGACGCGGCAGAATGGTGGCTTCTTCCGCCTGCTGCCGTCGCATCAGACGGTGGAGTGTCGCAATATCTGCGGAAAATTGAACGGCAATCAGCTGACGTTTTATGATCTGCTGAAAGAGAAACTGCAAACTTGCGGCGAAGATCCGCTGCCGGACAATCAGAAGATCGGGTTCCGTTCGTTTGGCGTTGGACAGAAGGGATGGGGCTTTGCGGCGGGGTGCGCAGTGGCGGGCATTTACGAAAGTGCGGGGAGTCTCTCGCTTGTGAACACGGGCTTTTTCGATATCCCGGTGAAACGCGGCGACGTGTTTTTCTCCGTGCGCGATGCGGACGACTGCTGGCTGTCTCCGGACAACACGCTGGCGATTATTCGCTCGGGCGGAAGTTACGCTCCTTACGATGTGCTGACGGGGCAGTTGAAAGGCAACGGTTGCCGCTCGCGCATGGAAGTCGGACGCGCGACGTTGCAGGGATCGAAGCTTGAGGCGGGAGACTGCGTGTGGGAATTGAGCGGATACTGATTTAGCGTAACGGACAACTTGCGAACCGCCGGAAAATTCCGGTGGTCAGACGATTGACAAACCCCATCGATTCTTGAGGGGTCTGTCTTGTGAGCCGCGAGGTGACTCTCAATTCGCCACGCGAGCACTCACGAGTTCTCGAACGTGATCGGCCCGGCGGTCGGCTGCAAGCAGCCAACACGGCTCGGGCCTTTGTCAGCAACCTGGCCGCCGGATGATTCCGGCGGTTTTTTTTGTGGGTCAGATCTTGCAATTGGACTCCGGCGTGAATACGCCGGAATTTTTTTTGGATCTCTCGACACACGAATAGTTCAGCTAACCATAGTAAATATGCAGTCCCTCGATGCAGGAGGCATTCCTGCGCCGTTCGCGCGCGAATTCCTCGCCGGTCAACACGAATTGGTGCAATAGAATACTTACGCGGGTCTGCAGTCTCGAAATCTTATAGTTACTACAGTACACTTCGACGATCACTTTCAGGATTTCTGCAATGAAGATTTGGAATTTTACTTTGAATCCCCATAGGCCCCGGCTATATTTTCATCACCATCGCAACGGCCCAAGCGGGTGTGTTGCGCGCGGTCGGGATTACAGAATTGACGCGGCCTTGAGCAAACCAGCCCGGGCTGGAAACCGTATGGAGAGGTGCGTATGAATATGCCGAGAATGCTTTGTCTTGGTATGGCGATGCTGCTGCTGTTTACGTTGGCTTCGGCCCGCGTGAACGATGCGGTCGTTTCGCCGGTTGAGGTGGAAGACGTGACGCGCTACGCAATGGATGAGCAATGCACAATTGACTACATCGGATTCTTGCTGCCGGGAAGCGGCGGTGGCGGCGGTCACGGAAACATTCGCTGGCTGGGGGGAACGTTGGTAACGAATTTCGGCTCTATGATGTTTCTGAACAGCTGCACGAACGACACGATGTATGCCTTCTGTATCGATCTGGATCACAATCTGAATCAGGGGCCGTACTGTGCGAACATTGATCCGGCGGTTGTGTCCGCTCTGTATCCGGAGCAGTACACTTCGATGGCTTACGTGCAGACGTGGTTTGAGTACAGCGGCGATGCTCAGGCGCGGACGCGTCAGGATGATATCTTGCAGCTGGCGATATGGAAACTATCAGCGAATCAGGGCGGCGGTCCGAGCAATAATGTGCCGTTCTACCGAATCAATGCCGGTCGTGGTTGGCCGGACACGACGAGTCTTCCGTTGTATCCGTTCGTGAATACGGTGTTGTCGACGAATCCGGATCGCAATAACCCGGCGAATGATCTGGTGCGTAATGCCCTGGGCGCGACGGACGGGATTCAGAAGAATGTGATCATGTGCGGGGACGACATCTTGTGGGACATCGGCTCGCCGTCGTTCAACAATGGAACCGCCACCGTGCCAATTACGCTGACGGTTCAGCGCGGTGCCGATGCTCTGGCGGCGGGCAATCTCGGCAGAAGCGGCATCAAGGTGCAGCTCTCCACGGACGTGGGCGCGCTCTCGGCTGCTGAGCTTTTCACCGATGCGAACGGTCAGGCGTTGTTTACGATTTCGCAGCCCTTCGGTACTCCGCTGACTTCGAACCTGGAGATTTGCTCGCGCGGTGCGTGGCCGCGGTTGATCACACCGTGCAGCGGTCAGCACAACTTACAGTACCTCGCGCAGAAGCTTGAAACCTCCGACATGTGCGAAGTTTGTCTCGATCTGCCGATTCCGCCGTCGAGTTTCCTCGCGGTAGAGCTAAAGAGCATCGACGCGATTCCAGGCGACGGAATCGTTGCCATCATTTGGGAGACGGCATCGGAAGAGGACAATGCGAGTTTCCGCATTGAGCGTGACGGGTTCCCGGTGCATTCTGAGTCAGCCACCAATCAGGCAGCCGGGGCCTATTATCGCTGGAACGACCACGGGGTCATCAACGGACGGACTTATACTTATCATCTGATCGCGGTTGACATGCTGGGCGAGGAACAGGATCTCGGGACGGTTTCGGCCACGCCGAGCGCGAACGCGGGTCCGGCGGAGGAATTCGCGCTTGAGCAGAATATTCCGAACCCGTTCAATCCTGCGACGACGATCAGTTTCAATCTGCCGGAGGCTGGCTATGCCAAGCTGACGGTGTTCGATGTGGTGGGCCGCGAAGTAGAGGTGCTGGTGGACGGCCACCTCGCTTCGGGAATTCACCGGGCTACTTTCTCGGGTGGAGATCTACCTTCGGGTGTGTACTTCTACAAGTTTGAAACACCGACTTTTTCGGCGACGAAGAAGATGACGCTGATGAGATAGGGCGGTGCAAGCACCGCGCTACGGATTCGGCGACGAAGAAGATGACGCTGATGAGATAGGGCGGTGCAAGCACCGCGCTA
>CAZGVT010000001.1:31402-67917 GCA_964529255.1 uncultured Alphaproteobacteria bacterium
CGAAATGAAGGGCTGGCCGAAGGGTCAGTCCTTTTTTTGTGGCCTCTTTCGGGACGAAGCGGCGCACATTAACGGTCGGCGGTTATTCTAAGCTTATTACAGATTGGGGATTACCGGGCTCTTTCGGATGTAAAAAGAGCTTTTGGCATGGCTTGACATCGTAGTGAAAATCGCCTAAGGTATGTCATGCAAATCCGACCTTTGCGGAGAACTAATATCTGGAGACGATCCACTATGAAACGCATGCTACCTGTTGTCTACGGAGTGCTGCTCACTTTCCAGCTCTCGTCGGCCGTTCCGCAGCTCATCAACTATCAGGGCCAGTTGACCCACCCCAATGGTTCGCCGCACGACACGACCGTGGCGATGACGTTTCGCTTGTACGGCGTGGAGTTTGGTGGTGCCGCGGTATGGACGGAGAACCACGCGGCGGTTCCGGTCGTGGAAGGGCTGTTTCACGTCGTACTCGGCTCGCAGAATTCTCTCGATGACTTCTTTGCGATTGATCGCTGGCTGGGAGTGACCGTTGGATCCGATAGTGAAATGACTCCTCGGCAGCAGTTGGTTTCCGTTGCCCATGCGTATCGCGTTGGGACAGTGGACGGTGCGACGGGCGGATATGTGAGCGGCAAACTGAATGTGGGAAGTAACAATGACAATGCCGGGGACTATGCCAATGTGTTTGGAGAGAATAATGCGGCAAGTGGATTGAACTCAGCCGTCGGCGGTGGAAAGCACAACCACGCGCGCGGACAATACAGCCTGGTCGCCGGTGGTGGTGGGCCATCGGAAGTAGATTCTAACAGCGCCCTTGGATCAATCAGCACGGTCGGCGGCGGTCAACGCAACCGGGCGTCCAATAATGTCACTACGGTGGCCGGCGGATTTTCTAACCATGCTTCAGGGTTAGGGGCGACCATCTCTGGCGGGAGCGAGCACAATGCCTCGGGCAACGGGGCGACCATAAGCGGCGGAGCCTCGAATCTGGCAACGGGTACATCTGCTACTGTTGGGGGCGGATTTGCCAACGAGGTGACAAACTTTATGGCCACGGTATCCGGGGGACTTGATAATACGGCGTCTGGATCGCAATCTGTGGTTGCCGGAGGACATTTGAATCTGGCAGCGGGGGCGAATGCCGCGATTGGAGGAGGAGAGTATAATCTGGCCTCGGACTCGGCGGCAACCATCGGCGGCGGATCTCACAACTATGCTCGCGGAAAATATAGTGTCATTGCCGGTGGCGGCAGTTCGTCACCCTCCGACTCTAATAGCACCTCCGGACTCGCATGCGTCATCGGCGGTGGAGTACGAAATCAAGCCACTAACACTCTGGCAGTCGTTGCGGGCGGCGCCGATAATCTTGCGTCCGGATTTGGAGCTGCAATCGGTGGCGGCTACAACAATCGCGCAACCGGGCAATTCGAGCCGACCGTGGGCGGCGGCAATGGCAACAACGCTACCAACTCATCTGCCACCGTGTCCGGCGGCGAAGATAACATGGCAGGAGGCTATGCGGCCACCGTCTCGGGCGGATACCAGAATACCGCTTCAGGACAATACGCGACCGTTACGGGCGGCTATCAAAACGCGGCCGCGGGATTCAACTCTCTCGCGTGCGGGAACTGGGCCCGCGCGGATCATCCGTGGTCTTTTGTTTGGGGGAGCAGCAGCACGGGCAGCCTCACCCAATCTCCCGGAGATTACACGGTAAGCTTTCGCTGCGAGAATGGCGCGCGTTTTTATACCGCAGCTTCCGGCGGAGCCAGCGGGGTAGGGCTGTCCCCGGGCGGCGGGGCGTGGTTCAACCTGAGTGATTCCACTAAAAAAGAGAATTTCAGTAGCGTGAACACGCAAGAGATTCTCGACAAGGTGACCCGGCTTCCGTTAACCGAATGGAATTACAAGACACAAGACCCTAACACTCGTCACATCGGCCCCATGGCCCAGGACTTCTGGAATGCGTTTCATCTCGGAGAGAGCGACACAACCATTTCCACGCTCGATCCGGATGGAATTGCGCTGGCGGCGATCCAGGAGCTGGCGAAGGAAAACGACCTTTTGAAAAGTGAACTGGCGTCGCAAGCGACGCGCTACGATCGGGATATGGCCGAGCTGCGGAAGATGGTGCAGACACTGATGGCGGATAGACAACAGTCGTCGCAGACGACAAAGGAGTGAAGCGGTGATGAATTACGTCTCTATGATCTGTGCGATGTTGGTCGCAACGATGGCATGGTCAGTTCACGCCGTGCCGCTGCAGATCAACTACCAGGGCTCCCTGGCAAGTCCTGTCGGAGTACCGCTGGATACATCGGTAGCGATGACATTCAGAATGTACAACAATTCCGTTGGCGGAGCGCAACTCTGGGCTGAGACTCACCCCTCGGTCACGGTTACGAACGGTCTTTTTCTCGCGCAGCTTGGTTCGCTCGCTAGTCTAACGGACGTCATTTTCAATCAATCACAGGTCTGGCTGGGGGTCACCGTCGGGTCAAACAGCGAAATGACTCCGCGGACTCAAGTGGCATCGGTCGCCTATTCCTACTACACCAGCACTGTACACGCGGCTACGGGAGGCGCCATCACCGGCAACGTCAATATTGTGGGCAAGGGAAACATCGGAACCGGGAACTCCAATGGCGGAGGAAACGCTTTTGTGGTTGGCTCCAATAATAATGCGAGCGGGCCAAATTCTGTGATAACGGGAGGAGAGAACAATGTTGCGTCAGGGAATCATGCCGCTGTTGTGAGCGGATCATACAACCGGGCAGAATCCATGTATACTCACGTTGCTGGTGGAGACAGCAATGTCGCGCTGGGCGACTTCTCAACCATCAACGGAGGGCAGCTCAATCAAACCAGCCTGCCGTACAGCGTAATCAGTGGCGGACTAAATAACTCCGCAACCGGGTTCAATTCAACGATCGGCGGCGGGTACGACAATGTGTGTGGGGGTGCCGGAGCCTTTCTGGGCGGAGGCAGTTCCAATAGTTCCAGCGGAACAGCGTCCTTCTTGGGTGGCGGCGGTTCAAATGCCGCAAGTCAAAACTTTTCAGCGGTGGTCTGCGGATCGGGTAATCAGGCCACGGGGCGTAACTCGGCGCTTGTCGGTGGTGAATCGAATATCGCTATCGGCGATTTTTCGTTCGTCGGCGGAGGCGGCTACAATCGCGCCCATGCAGCTCATTCGGTAATCGGCGGTGGCGGTGGTATCGCTGAATTCGACTCGAATTCTATTGCCCCGTCGGGCGCGTACTGCTTCATCGGAGGGGGCCACCGAAACTACATCAGCAATCCCGAAGCCGTTGTCGTGGGGGGAACTTCAAACCATGCCGATGGCCACGCTTTTGTCGGCGGAGGGTACGGCAACGACGCCTCAGGCAACTACTCAACGATCGGAGGTGGGGCCCTCAATACTTCAGCCGGTGCCTACTCAGTAATCGGCGCCGGGCGAGAGAATGCAACGAACGATACTGCTGCAACGGTGGCGGGCGGACGGAATTGCCGTGCTCTCGGTCGCTACTCCGCAGTACTCGGGGGCGGAGGGCCTTCCGCCGCCGACTCAAACACGGCGTCGGGCGGCTGGTCCACGGTACTGGGCGGGCGCGCATCGAGGGCGACGGCTGACTATGCCGTGGCATTGGGTCGCAAGGCGTTGGCCATGCACACGGGCAGCATTGTGATTACTGACGGCAATGACATCGCGTTCAACTCCACCGCGGACAACCAGTGTATCATCCGGGCCAGTGGCGGAACAACAATTTACTCCGCCGCATTGCCGTTCTCCGGGGTTTCACTTTCCGCCGGCGGAAACGCGTGGGTTGGAGTCTCCGACAGCACGAAGAAACGGGATATTCGGTTGACAGATACGAAGGCCGTGCTGGAGAAGTTTGCTGCGTTACCGATCAAGAACTGGGAGTACAAGTCGGAAGCGGAAGGGATTGAGCACATCGGCCCGATGGCCCAAGATTTCTGGAATGCGTTTCGCTTGGGGTCAGATTCGCTGGGCATCGCGACGAACGATGCGGACGGAGTCTTGTTCGCGGCCGTGCAGGAGCTGGCGAAACAAAACGACAAACTGCAAACGTCAAATGACAATCAAGAAGCCACAATTGCGGGAATGAAGGTAGATATCGCCGAGTTGCGGAAGATGGTGCAGAATTTGATGGCGGAGAAACAGCAGTTAAATTTCACAGTGAAGGAGTGACCGAGCTATGATACGCGCGAGTTTGATTTCAATGATCTTTATAGTCAGCAGCGCGCTGGCAGTTCCGCAGCAGATCAATTATCAGGGACAGCTCACCCGCCCTGACGGCACGCCGCTCGATACAACCGTGGCGATGACGTTCAAACTCCATACGGATTCGCTTGCCGGCAGTTTGCTCTGGTCGGAGACGCATGGTGCGGTATCCAGTACGGCAGGGTTGTTCAGCGTGCGGCTCGGCGAAAGTGTATTGCTTGGCGATGATCTTTTGAATTTTCCTGCGGTATGGCTGGGAGTGACGGTGGGTACCAACAGCGAAATGACGCCGCGCACACGTATTGTTTCGGTGGGATATGCTTATCGAGTGGCGACCATTGACGGAGCCAATGGCGGTTTAGTGTTGGGAGATGTCAGAATATCGGGAAGGCTTAACGTGGGGACTTCCAATGCCAATACAGGAGTACTCGCCAATGTGCTTGGCACAGGGAACAGTGCACTGGATTCGGGAGCGACAGTTACTGGCGGAATGTGGAATTATGCCTTGGGCGCTTACTCCACTGTTAGCGGAGGAAAAAGTGATTCCGCTTTGTGGCACTACGCTACAGTCGGTGGCGGATTCAGCAATGCAGCGCGGGATTTCTTCGCGACCGTGTGCGGTGGCGACCACAACTCAGCCGGGGGCGGAGCGTTTGTCGGCGGCGGTTCCTCGAACACCGCGCAAGCAGCCAATTCGATGATAGGCGGCGGGTATGGAAATTTGGCGGCCGGAAGTGCTTCTGCAATCGGCGGCGGACAATACAACATGGCCCGGGGGAATTATGCCGTCGTTGCCGGGGGCGGCGGACCGGCTGTAGCCGACTCGAACTCCGCAGGCGGCGGCTATTCCGCGATCGGCGGCGGCATTCGCAACACGGCTTCGGGATGGTATGCCACGACGGGTGGAGGACAGGAGAATTCGGCAGGCGACTATGGGGCAGTGGGCGGAGGCTATAGAAATGCCGCCACGCAATTCGGCGCGACGGTTGGCGGGGGTTACATTAATACTGCTTCGGCTAATGTTGCGACTGTGAGCGGCGGAACTCTTAACGCCGCCTCGAACGCCGGTGCGACGGTGAGTGGCGGAACTGACAACATAGCGTCGGGCCAAACGGCGACAGTGGGCGGCGGAGACGGGAATGTGGCTTCAGGCCAAACGGCGACAGTGGGCGGAGGAGATCGGAACGAAGCATCGAGCAACTATGCGACGGTGGGCGGTGGTTCCCTGAACTCGGCGTCGGATATCTCAGCGACGGTGGGCGGTGGCCTTTCCAACACCGCCTCAAGTCCCAGTACAACCGTGAGCGGTGGCTACAGCAACACGGCCTTGGGCTGGAATTCAACGATTGGCGGTGGTTACGGCAATACGGCCCAGGGTGACGGCGCGACGGTGGGCGGCGGCGGATATAATTTTGCGCGCGGCAGTTATTCGGTTGTGGCGGGAGGTGGGGGCGGATCGGCGACAGACTCCAACTCAGCCAAAGGCACCGGCTCTGTAATCGGCGGCGGAGCGCAGAATCTCACCAATGACGATTACAATGTGATCGGTGGAGGGTTGGACAACACAACCAGCACCGATTACGCCACCATCGCAGGTGGCGCGGACAATGTCGTCCACGGTGTCTACGGTTTCATCGGCGGTGGCCATGAGAATGCTGCGGGAATAGACGGCGTAGTCGGTGGCGGTCACTATTGCAAAGCACGCGGCAACTACTCCGTCGTGGCCGGCGGGGGTGGGGGTACGTTTGCCGATTCCAACTCTGCGGCGGGAACCTGCGCGATGATTCCGGGCGGTCAAGCCTGTCAGGCGGACGGAAACTACTCCTTCGCGGCGGGCAGAAAGGCGAAGGCCTTGAATCAGGGGAGCTTTGTGTGGGGGGACGGCAATAATGCGGTGATTCAGGACAGTGCATCCAACCAATTTCGTGTACGCGCATCGGGCGGAGTCTGGTTTTACTCGAACTCGGGTCTGACGTCCGGCACGCGCCTGCCGTCCGGAGCAAACGCATTCACCACGCTTTCCGACTCGACCAGAAAACGAAACATCAGAAACGTGGACACGAAACGGGTGCTTGAAAAAGTGGCCGCGATGCCCGTGAAGCAATGGAGCTATGACACGCAAGATCCGGCTATCGAGCACATCGGCCCGATGGCACAGGACTTCTGGAGTGCATTTAAATTGGGCGATGATTCACTCTCAATCTCGACGATTGATCCGAGCGGGATAGCTCTGGCGGCGATTCAGGAGCTGGCGAAGGAAAACGACCTTTTGAAAAGTGAACTGGCGTCGCAAGCGACGCGCTACGATCGGGATATGGCCGAGTTGCGGAAGATGGTGCAGACGCTGATGGCGGATAGGCAAGAATCCTCAAATGCGAAGAAGGAGTAAGGAAAAATGAAGTGCGCGCTCACATTTTTGATGCTGGTGGTTTCCGCTGCGGCGTTTGCCGTCATGCCCGAGCCGGTGAGCTATCAGGGATTTCTGACACGACCCGATGGCACACCGCTCGATACGACCGTGCAGATGACGTTTCGACTGCACGATGAATTGGGCAATCCCGGCGATTTCTGGAGTGAAACGCATCCGGCGGTTGTGGTGCAGAATGGTCTGTTCAACGTGCGGCTTGGCTCGATCAATTCGCTGGACTATAACAACATCGCGGATATTGCTTCAATTGACGGTGGCGCATTGAGTATCCAAGTGGGCAGCGACGCGGTGATGACGCCGCAGATTCCGCTCTCGTCTGTTTTCTATTCGCGTTTTACCGGTACGGTGGACGGCGCGCAGGGCGGATCGGTGCTCAGCGCGCTCTTTGTGAGCGATCGCCTGACGGTCGGCACCGGAGCCGTTGCGCAGGGAACCACCAGCGTGGCCTTTGGCACATTCACACAGGCGCAGGGGAATTTTTCGAGTGTGCTCGGCGGGCAGAACAACAAGGCTCGCGGCGACTACTCGGTGGTGGCGGGCGGCGGTGGGCCACTCGCCGGGGACTCGAATTCCGCTACGGGGGCCAACTCGTTTGTCGGCACCGGTATCGAGAATCTCGCCTCAGGTCCCTATTCAGTGGTGAGTGGCGGGCTTGGCAATACGGCCTCGGGCGAGAATGCGTGGGTGGGGAATGGATTCGAGAATGTCGCGGATGGACCTTATGCAGCGATTGGCGGCGGGTATCAGAATTATGCGTCGGGAGAGTACTCGATCATCGGCAATGGCGTCTTGAATTATACCACCGGTTATGAGGCTGTGATCGGCGGCGGAAACAATAACTACGTGGGCGGCGCGGTCGGCACGATTGGCGGCGGGAGTGTTAATTCGATTGCCGATACCGCCGAGACCGGCACTATCGGCGGCGGCACATCAAATCTCGTTGCAGCTCGTGACGCCACTATTGGCGGCGGCAATGGAAACACGGCCTCCGGCGGCCACGCTACAGTTGCAGGCGGTTCGCTGAATAACGCCACGGCGGGCGATGCCACAGTGGGCGGCGGTTCGTTCAATTTCGCGAGCGGAGAATGGTCCACAGTCTCGGGTGGAATTGACAACCATGCGACCGGGCAGAGCAGCAACGTCGGCGGCGGCGAGGTAAATAACGCGACCGGGATAAACAGTACGATCGGTGGCGGGGCCGACAACGTTGCGTCGGCCAATTCGAGTGTTGTTTCGGGAGGAAGATACAACAAAGCTCGAGGGAATCACTCTGTCGTAGCCGGTGGTGGCGGCAGCGTACCTGCAGATTCGAACGCCGCGCTGGGAACGAATTCTGCAGTCGGCGGTGGACGGCGCAATATTGTCGGCGGGTTTTACAGTAGCATCGGCGGCGGCGATTCCAACCGAGTGGCCGGCGGTTTTTCATTTGTCGGCGGTGGATTCGGCAATCTCGCAGAAGACCCGCTTACGACGATTGCCGGAGGTCAGAGCAACATCGCTACCAATTCGCTGGCGACGGTCGGCGGTGGACAATCCAACGTCGCATCCGGGTTGCGCTCTGTAATCCCGGGCGGTCTCGCCAACACTGCTTCTAACCAAAGTGCGACCGTCGGAGGCGGCGCGAACAACGAAGCTTCTGGAATTTCTTCGGTCATCGCGGGCGGACAGTTCAACCGCGCGCAGGGCAATCATGCGGTCGTAGGCGGCGGCGGCGGCACGGCCCTCGCCGATACCAACACAGCCTTGGGCAACCACAGCACTGTCAGTGGTGGCTCGCGCAATTTTGCCGGAGCCACGGGTGCCACGGTGGGCGGAGGCATTTACAATCGTGCACGCGGACAGTATTCAGTTGTGAGCGGTGGCGGCAGCAATCTTCCTGCCGACTCCAATTCGGCATCCGGCGACCAAAGCACCATCGGCGGCGGAGAAAGTAACGTAGCCAGCGGGGCAAATTCCACGGTCGGGGGCGGTGACTCCAACGAGGCAACAAACACAGCAACGACCGTGGGTGGCGGGATAGGCAATCAAGCAACAATCTCATTTGCAACGGTCGGCGGCGGAGCGGGCAATGTGGCTTCCAATCAGCTTGCCACTGTGGGCGGAGGAGGAGCCAATACCGCCAGCGGTTTTCAGTCCACAGTCGGCGGTGGCGGGAGCAATCAAGCAACACAGAATAACACGACGATTGCAGGCGGCGCGAGTAATTCGGTGACGGTTGTCGGCGGAACTGTCGGCGGTGGCGAATCCAACGAAGCGCGCGCACAGTATGCGACGATCTCCGGCGGGCGCCACAATAAAGCTCGCGGCGAGTTCTCCGTCATCGGCGGCGGCGGCGGCACTACCGACGTGGATTCCAACAACACAGCAGGGCAGGCGTCGGTGGTTCCCGGCGGTCGCCGCAATAGTGCCGCGGCGACTTTTGCATTCGCGGCCGGTTATCGCGCGAAGGCCAATCATGCAGGCGCATTTGTCTGGGCGGATTCATCGGCTTCTGACTTCGCATCAACAGCGGTGGATCAATACAATGTGCGTGCATCGGGCGGATTCCGGTTGTACTCAAACTCCACTTTAACGCAAGGCGTGACGATGGCGGCGGGAGCTTCGGGTTGGACCAATGTGTCGGACAGCACGCTCAAGCGCAATCGCCGGAATGTGGACACTCGACTCATTCTGCAGCGAGTGAATGAATTGCCGATTCAGCAATGGAGTTACAAGGCGCAGGATGCAGGCATCGAACACATTGGACCGATGGCTCAGGATTTCTGGAGACTGTTCGGGCTCGGCGATGACAGCTTGGGTATCAACCAAATTGATCCCGATGGCATCGCGCTGGCAGCAATACAGGAGCTGGCGAAGGAAAACGGCAAACTGAGCGCAGAGGTCGCCGAGCTGCGGGCGACGGTGCAGACATTGATGGCGGCGCGCCAGGAGTCGCGGTACGTACTCCCGGCCGGCAGGCGGTGACGAGGCGTGCGGTGTCATGGGCCGCCCCTTCAGCGCGGGGTCAATTCCAAAACTCTTGAAAAACAAGGAGCGACGGTCTTTCGGGGCCGTCGCCTTCGTTTGTTTATGATTGCGAGTTTCTTTTAGGGCATGGCTCAAAACGTTGCAAAGCTGGACAATCGGGCATATATTATTTCGTATAGACCACGATGCGTTGCGGCGGTTGAGTTCGGTTTTTCCACTAACCGTGAGGATGGGAGGTTGGCCATGAACAGGAAGTTTGAACGTTGTTGGATTGGGCTCGCATTCGTTGCGGCCCTTTTTCTTGGACAGGAAGTCCGTGCACAGGGCGGCGAAACCTGCGCCACCGCAACTGTAATCTCTGCCTTGCCTTATTGCGACACGGGCACGACAGTCGGTCACGTAAATGACTACACTCCGCCGTGTGTGACAGGCGTGGCCGCACCGGATGTGGTGTACAGCTACACTCCGGTGACGACGCAAGTGATTACTGTATCTCTTTGTTTTTCAGCCTACAACACTGCACTTCACGTTTGGCGGGGCTGTCCGGACGCCGGGGGAGCCTTGTTTTGCTGTAATGACAACTTGTGCGCGTTGCAGAGTTGTTGTCAGAATCTGACAGTGGCACCGGGATTCACGTACTATTTCATCGTGGATGGGAGCCTGAACGGCGGGGGAGCCAGCGCCGGTCAGTACCTGATCCAAGTGGTGAACGGGCCGCAATGCCCGACGCAGCCGTGTGATCCGGACATCTGTCCATTCCCGGATCGGGACTTCGAACCCGCAAACAACACATGCACCGGGAACGTGCCGGTGCTGTCCTGCGATGACACGCTGTGCGGGGAGATCAATCCGACGAACGATCAGGATTGGTATTCGATCGACCTTCCGCAACCGGACTGCGTCATCCTGACGATAGACGTCTATGCGGATGATACTCCGGGGTGGTGGCCGTTCGGGATGGGATTGAATCCGAAAGTCTGGCTGGTGGGAATTGACTGTGCGACGGTGCTGGCGATGGACGATGACGGCGGCGTGGGAACGGATTCGCGGCTGGTATCGCCGTGTCTGGTGCCGGGGCGCTATAAGATCATGGTTCAGAATGCGAGCGCGACGCAGCCGGGCGGTCCGTACGTCTTACGGACATCGTGTGAGACCTGTCAGTGTCCGGCGGACTCCTGCAATTACCGGAACGGCGACATTGAGCCGAATAACACGTGCGCAAGCGCGGGTGTGATGCCGTTTTGTCCGGACACGGTCTGCGGGTTGATTGACAATGCAAATGACGGCGACTACTACCAGTTTCAGATCCCGAGCGGGACCTGCGCGGTGGTAACGATTGACGTCTTCGGCGATGACACCCCGGGCTGGTGGCCATTCGGGCAGGGTTTGAATCCGCAGTTCTGTCTCTATGACGGCGGTTGCACGATGACAATTAGCTGCCGGACCGTGGGCGGCGTGGGGGATGATCCGCGCCTGGTGACCCCATGCCTTCCGGGCGGACTGTACAAGCTTCGCGTGGCGTCGGAGGGCGGGACGATCGGGCCGTACATTCTGGCGTTGGACTGCGAACCGTGTCCGTGTCCGGTGGACACTTGTCCTTATCCGGATTTGGATTTTGAGCCGGTGAACGATTCGTGTTCGACGAACATCCCGATTTTCCAGTGCGGGGATACGTTGTGCGGCGAGATTGACGCGCTGGGCGATGAAGACTGGTATTGCGTGCAGCTTCCGGGACCGGAGTGCAATCGCATTGTGATAGATGTCTTCGGGAATGACACACCGGGGTGGTGGCCGTTTGGCCAGGGCTTGAACCCGCTGGTACGGTTGATCGGTCCGGATTGCACGACACTGCTGGGATTCGATGACAACGGCGGCGAGGGCACCGACAGCCGGTTGGTTTCGGACTGTCTGCCGCCGGGGCTTTACCGGATACTGATCGAAGGGACGGGGACGATTGTTCCGACCATCGGACCGTATATTCTGGCGACGTATTGCGAGCCGTGTCCGTGTCCGTGCGATCTGACCTGTCCGGCCAATGCAATCCCCGAAGGCGAGCCGTGTCCGAACATTCCTGATAATTTCAATTCCGGATGTTTAAGCACGCCGCCGTCGTTCAGTCCGATTCAGTGCAATTCGGTGGTTTGCGGGACTTCGTTCGCCGCAGCGGGTGCCAGCCGGGACACCGACTGGTATTTGTTGCAGTTGACGGCGCGGGACAGTGTGTACTGGTGGGTGACGGCGGAGTTCCAGTTCGAGATGGCGGTGTTCGATCTCTCGGGCGGCTGTGCGAATCTCGACACACTCATCGTGGCGACGGGCGACACCTGTGATACGGTTTGCGTGGTGGACTGCTTTGAGCCGGGCGTGTATGCCCTCTACGTGGCGCCGCTGCCGGGGACGATCTGGCCGTGTTCGGAATATATCATGTGGCTGCAGTGCCGTCCCTGCGCGATGGACACGTGCCCCTATCCGAGCCGGGACTTTGAAGCGGTGAACAACACCTGTGAGACTTTCAACCCGCAATTGACATGCGATGACACGCTGTGCGGAGATATTCAGCCCGTCGGCGATCGTGACTGGTATCTGCTGTTCGTTCCCGATCCCTGTGCGATCGTAACGATTGACGTGTTTGGCGACGACACGCCGGGTTGGTGGCCGTTTGGTCAGGGGCTCGATCCGCGGGTGACGCTGGTCTCGCTGGATTGCGGAACGGTGATTACCTTTGATCTGAATAGCGGCATCGGAGAGGATCCGAGATTGGTGAGTCCGTGCTTGCCCGGCGGGCTGTATCATGTGCTGGTCGAGGGCGAAGGTGCGGCGGCGCCGTCGACGGGACCGTACATCATTGCGGTTCACTGTGATCCGTGTGACTGCACACCCTGCGATATCGATTGCGTTGTCGGCGATACTCCCGAAGGAGAGCCTTGTCCGAACTACCCGGATGCCTTCAATTCCGGGTGTGACAGCCCGATTGGCGGAGTGCCGCTGCGGCCGATTCAATGCGGGCAGACGATTTGCGGTCATCTGCAGGCGGACACGAATCGCTATGACCGCGATTGGTATCAGTTGCGGACGAACGAGAACGACACCTTGATGTGG
This sequence comes from uncultured Alphaproteobacteria bacterium, assembly GCA_964529255.1. Taxonomy (GTDB): domain Bacteria; phylum Electryoneota; class RPQS01; order RPQS01; family RPQS01; genus CAZVXJ01. The sequence goes on from CAZGVT010000001.1 coordinate 44,140, forward strand.
TGTGTCTGGTCTGAGGTTCCGATCCGGACCTATATCATCGCCGCCGGACCGGGCGGCAATCCGTGTATCTTCTCCGATACGCTGGTCTGCCGCCGCACGTCCGGACCGTGCGACACGGTGTGCATGGGAGTTTGCGTGCCGCCGGGCGAGTACTTGTTCAAGATCGAATCCAACGTGGACAGCGCACCGCCTTACCCGGTGATTCCGTGCTCGACCACCTACCGTGCGCGCTTGCTCTGCACGATCTGTTCGCCCGCCCTGCCGGAGACACCGGACAGCGTGGTGATTCATTATCCGACGATTGCGGTGGACGACATGAATCTGCACTGGCCACCTGTGCCCGGCGCGGAGTCGTATTTCATCTACCGCTCGACGAATTCGGAAGTGATTCCCAGCCCTGCCACGTACATCGGCATGACTGCGGACACATTCTACGTGGATCCGGCCATTGTCGGCGGAGTTGACGAGCGGAATTTCTATGTGATAAAGGCTTCGATTCGCGTGAACGGGTGTAGGTAACGGCGAACACGTCTTGCGATGATTGAAGTGCGGCCCCGGGAAACCGGGGCCGCTGATTTTTCGATGGTCTCGACTGTCAAAATCGCAGATCGCTCCGCGGAGGCCTGTAAACATTCTGAGTCATCAGAAGCATTGTTGTAAAGTTTTGTGTTTTATGCGTTTATAATATTTCACCGGGTTTGACTCCCGGTTTTTTTTTTGCGTATCTTGTCTTGGGGCCTTGCGGATCAGGCCGAAGTTCTTTAACATCAAGAGGAGGGTACGGTCATGAAATGCGGGATTCAAGTCGTGCTGGTTTTGGTCTGTTGTTGTGTGGGCTGGGCACAGGGGCCGGATGCTTGTGTGCAGTGTGTTTGCGTCGCAGACAATACGTGCACGACCCACAGTGGATGCGGGCAGCTTGACGGGTGTGCGGGCGTGAACTTCACATCGATTTGCGGTGGCCAGTATACAATCAAAGTTGTACTGAAATGCGACTCGGATGAAATCTGCGAAGATTGTTTTGCTTGCGGCTTGGTATCACAGAACGGCCAGCCGCTTTGGAACATCGCGCAGGCAGGGTGCAATACAACTTGCGAAGGGACTACCACAGTGAACCTGACGTACAACCAGCAGTATACCCTTCACGCCTGTCTGCGCGCATGTGCAGGGGTTGACTGCCGCACGTGCGAGTCGTGCACGGTACGGGCGTACATCTACAAGGCCTGGTCCGATTGCACGCCGATTCCGCCGTGCGATCCATGAGAGGTTGTATGAAGATGGTGGCAAGCCTCGTGGCATGGGTTGCAGCGGATGCATTCGCCGCCACGCTGAGAGTGCCGGCTGAGTATCCGACGATTCAGTCCGCTATAGACGCGATGTCCGAGCGGGATACCATAGTCGTTGACACGGGAGTGTATGCGGAGGCGCTGATTGCGCCTCCGCTTTCGTTTAGCCTATTCGGCACAGAAGACTCGACGTCGGGGCGTGTCACGGGCACGGTAGTGGATCCATCTTCACTCGAGAATCCGACCGGTTTGACCTGCCTTCAAGTGTCCGGCGACAGTGTTGTCATTGACCGGATGACTTTTCGAAACGGCGCCGCGATGTATCCTCGCGAACCCGATGTCTCCGGAGGCATCCAACACGCGGCCCGTGTTCTTGATCTGCGAAACTGTGTATTCGATTCGACTCACCGGAGTGTGCAGGGCTTCGGTGAGCGGCGCACGGTGCTCGCGGCTTGTCAATTCCGTTACAGCAGTGGAGCCTGCGTACTGACGCAGTTGGGCGTCGTGGAGGCGTACGATTGTATTTTCCAGAGCGACAGTGCGGACTGGGGCCTGGTCATGTCGCGCGGGAGTAGTAGATTTGAACGGTGCCACTTTACCGGTTACCACTGGTTTGGCTGGGACATAATGTTTCAAGGCGAGACTCTGGTCGTTCGCGATTGTCTGTTTGGGCCTTCCGGGCCCAGCTTATTGGCAACGATAAGTCTGCGAGCTCACAATGTAATCATTGAGGGAAATGAGTTTGTGAATATACGGCGCGGAACGGTGGTTGTAATTGAGGCGCGTTGTCCCGGAGAGATTGTTGTTCGAGACAACCATTTTCATCGAGTCGGCCCGCTGCCTGCAGGTGGTGGCCTGTGCATGAGCGCACTCGTGAATTTCGAGCAGGATACTTGCCGGGAGTTTTCCACCGCAGTCGTCTCGGACAATCGTCTCACTGACTGTACGGCGCAATTGACATTTAAGGCGATCGTCTACGCGGGCCGCGGAATGGAGATCGTGCACAACGAATTTCGCGATCTGAGTCCGCGCGAATGGCCCGCCATCGGATTTGGTTTAGGTTGGGGGACCATTCGAGATAACTTCATCCAAAATACGGGTCTCGCAGTACGAATGGACTCGACTCTTGACGGCGAAGCCGATGCGGCATTCAACTGGTGGGGGGATTCGACGGGGCCCTATCATCCGGTGTTGAATCCTGACGGATTGGGCGATGAAGTCAGCGACCGCGTGATTTTTGAGCCGTGGCATACGGACACGAGTTTCTTTGCCGACGTGCCGGAGCGGACTCCGGCAGGCGTTGCAAGCAACGCGCTACAGGTGTTCCCCAATCCGTTCAATGCGACGGCCACGCTGCGGCTCACCGTTCCGGCGCCGCAGATCGTGCGCATCGAGCTGTTCGATCTGCTCGGCAGGCGCGTGCGCGAGATATTCGTCGGGCCAGTGGCTTATCAGCGGGAATTTTCTTTGGACGCGGATGCGCTAGCGTCGGGCATTTACTTTGCCCGCGCACAGAACACGATCACGCGCCAGACGCTGGCGATCACCAAGCTCGCGTTAGTGAAGTAACGGAACCTATCACCGAAGAACTGTACACTGCCGACATACATAAATATCCTGATCCGCATGACTCCATGTCATAATTATTCGTGTTTTATGCGTTTATAATATTTCGCTGGGCTTGACTCCCGGTTTTTTCTGCTATCTTGCCTTGGGGCCTTGCGGATCAGGCCGAAGTTCTTTAACATCAAGGGGAGGAGATATCGTGAAGCTCGGAATACTTGTGTTTTTACCTCTGATGCTTTGCGGCGGTCTGACGCTTGCGCAGTCGCCTGAATCCTGCACGCAGTGTATGTGTGCGGCGGACAGCGACTGCAAGCTGCTTGGCGACTGTCCGGATGAGAGTGACTTGGATGGCTGCAAGCTGCAATCGTTCACGGCAGGCTGCAACGGCAACTATACAATCAGGATTGATCTGCAATGTCCGGGCGGCTCGAATTGCCGTCACTGCCTTGCCTGCGCCGTACTGTATGACATGGATTCGGGGAGCGAGATTGCACGCTGCCATACCACGTGCAATGCTAATGAGTGCACGTACGTCTGCACGAACATCGCGGCGCTCAGTTCCGGCCATGATTACAAGCTGTATGTCTGCCTAAGCAACTGCGCAAGCGAGGAGACCTGCGACGATTGCGGGCAGTGTACCGCTCGCGGCTATGTGTATGCAGGCTCGTTTGCAACTGCGTGCGACAACATTCCGGCTTGCAATCCTTGAGTTGTTTCAAGCGGCTGGCTGCCGTCCTCGCCCTGGCTCCCTTGGCTGTATTAGCCGCCACGCTGCGCGTGCCCGGGGAGTATCCGGATATCCAGTCGGCGATTGATGCATGCAGCGGCGGTGATACGGTCCTTGTGGCCGTGGGAGTCTACCACGAATCGCTGCTGCTGGCGTTCCACACAGTGACGCTGCTGGGCGAGGTCGAGCCGGATTCGGGGGAATACGCGCGCCCGGTGATTGATCCTTCCACGCTGGACAATCCGGGTACGAGACGCTGCATAACGATCAACGGCGGATTGGTGACGATCGCCGAATTCGGATTTCGCAATGGCGCTGCGATGTACCCGAGATCGGGGAACAACAGCGGCGGCATCGTCAATCACAACGACTCGCTGGTGTTGTCCGGCTGTGTGTTCGATTCCGTATACATTCCCGTGCTTTCCGAAAACGAGCCTTGCGTCGTGGAGCGCTGCATTATGCGGAATGCGCAGGGCAGATGTATTGATACGGGCGAGTCGTCTTTGCGGTTGGTGGATAGCTGGGTATCAGGGCAGAGCGGTTGGGGGCTTGTGGATTGTGGCCGCGGTTCGTTTTTCTTGCGCAGCCGGATCGGTGACAACGTCTCGGGCGGCCATTTGGTACTTGCGGCGGGCGGTGACCATTTGTTTCAGGATTGCGTGTTCGAGAGACTTGGCGCAACCCCGGAGCCCGCAGTATGGGGTTTTTTCGGCGGATCGCTGATCGAGCGGTGCATATTCCGCAGTTGTACGACTGGCGGATCGCTGATCATGGCGACTGCCTGCGATTGCGGACGGCCGCTGCAATTTCGCGACAATCTGTTGCACCAAAACGGAAATGCAAGCGGTCGCGGTCAGGGAGGGGGGCGCGTGATGATTGGCTGCGCGGACAGTGCGAATTGTCACGTGCTGATTGCGGAGAACAATGTGTTCGTGGATGGCTCGGTGCTGGCCGGCATAAAGGCATTAGGTGTGTCCGGGGTTGCTCAGGTGCGTCACAATAGATTCGAGCGGCACACTCCGGTCGGATCTCCCGCAGTGTTTGCCGGTCTCAACGGTCTCCAATGCCGGGAGAATTTTTTTCACGACAACGGATTCGCAGCGGACGCTGACGTAAATTTTGCGATCAGCATGGACGCGCGCTTCAACTGGTGGGGCAATACCTCCGGACCGCGATCCACGTTCAACCCGAACGGCACAGGTGACTCGACAGGTTTGACAGTGGACATTTCAGATTGGTATGCAGACACGACTTTCTTTGCCGACGTGCCGGAGCGGACTCCGGCAGGCGTTGCAAGCAACGCGCTACAGGTGTTCCCCAATCCGTTCAATGCGACGGCCACGCTGCGGCTCACCGTTCCGGCGCCGCAGATCGTGCGCATCGAGCTGTTCGATCTGCTCGGCAGGCACGTGCGCGAGATATTCGTCGGGCCAGTGGCTTATCAGCGGGAATTTTCTTTGAACGCGGATGCGCTGGCGTCGGGCATTTACTTCGCCCGCGCACAGGACACGATCACGCGCCAGTCCCTCGCCCTGACCAAGCTCGCGGTGGTAAAGTAAAGACGAAATTGCAGGCACAATACGACGGAAACATGCGCGGCCCCGGGAAACCGGGGCCGCGTAGTTTACACGATGACTTCAGCTCGACGTTACATGCCCACCGTCAACCCGACTCCCGCTCGCTCGAACCAGATCCAGAGGGCGGAAACGCTGAAGAAGTCGCCCGCGAAGTTGGCGATCAGGTGAGGTTTGCGGCCGTCGTTCATGGGAATGACGGACCAGCGGCGATGGAGCTGAATGTTTGCACCGAAGGGGAAGTTCAGGCGTTCATCCCATTCGCTGTAGTTCACGGACGCATACGGCGCCACGGGCAGACGGGGCAGCGACTTTCCGAATGTCACATAGTAGCACTGCTTGCCTTTGGGCGATCCGATGCGGTCGCTGGACGTGCCGAAGGCAATTTTGGGAACATATTTGGATTCCGGAATGGGCTCCCAGGAGAGTCTTGGTCCGATTTCCTCCACCACCGGATTGTACTCGAGTCCCAGCACCAGCGCGCGATAGAAGGTTGGCCGCCAGTCGAGAGTAAAGCGCCAGCGCGGACGGTCTTGCTCGGTATCGGCGAAGCGCGCGCCGCCAGTGATTCCCGTTTGTAAACCGCTCGAACCGAGCAGTTGGCCTTCGCCGGGTCAACCCGTTCAAGACGGGAAAGCTGTCGAGGTCAGTCCGGTTCCGCCCGACTCAACCGGATCGACGGACCAGATAGATGGTTCAACGAGGAATTCTTCTTTGCATGCCGTAGAGCAAAAGTAGAACATCTTGCCATTGTATTGGACCGAATCAGAAATCGGTTCGGGCCCGGCACCGTCGCGGATCCAGCAAGTTTGGCAGCGATCGGTTGTTGCAATCGGTGTCGCAAATGCTGTGGAAACAATAGAAAAAATACAAAGCCCGAGAAAGAATTTCACTTAAGCAGGACCATTTTTCTGAGGTGGAATGAGCGTCCATCCTCAACCCTCGCGAAATAGACACCTGAACTGAGCTTGGAACCGTCGAAACTCAGTTTGTGTGTACCAGCATTCATCGTCTGATCGGCGAGGATTGTGACTTGCTGCCCGAGCGTGTTCAGAATCGAAAGCTTGACCCGTGACATGCGCGGGAGAGTGAATTCGATCGTCGCCGCCGGGTTGAAAGGGTTGGGATAAATCGAACTGATGCTCAAGTCGCTGATTGTCGCTGGTGGTCCGCCTTGCCCGGCGGACAGGCTGACTTCGGAGAGTGTTTGCGCGTAGATATTATTGAAGATGTCGCCGACAGAGCCGGCACCGCAGCAGCGGCCGGGGTTGGAGGAGCGCTGGTCCATCCAGACTGCAACTGCCGAACCAACGATCCAGGAGATCAGTTTCACCTCGCGGGAATGCGTTGGAACGTCGCAGAGTGGAAACCCCTCGGCGGGCCAGACAAACCCGGCGATGTTGGCGGGATTTCCTGCCGCATCGAGATGTGTTGCGTAGAGGTCGAATTCAGGATAATCATCGTTGTTACGCTGATCCTCCCAGACAGCCCAAAGCCCGCCCGAGCCGTCGGCGGTCATGGAGAGTCCACCCTGTTCGTTATCGTCCGTGCTGATCCGAACTCCCGCCTGGTTCCAGAGTGCGTTTCCGTTGGCATCGAATCGGGTGCAATAGATGCGGGCATATTGAGTCGACCTGTAATCATCCCAGCCGACAAAGAATCCGCCCAAGCCATCGGATTCGATAGCATAGCCGAATATTCGCGGCTCTTCGCCGAGCAGGTTGCGCGGCAAGGGGCCCCAGAGTGCCGATCCGCTCGCCGAGTAAGCGGTGGCACGCAGAGAGTACATGGATGCGCCGTCCACTTCTCTTCCATAGGTGAGCACTACACCGCTTCCCACGAAGCAGACTTGAGGGAAAGCATCCCGCACCCCGTCGGAGCTGAACTCAAGCCCTTCATCCGACCAACCCGTCCCGGCGGTTCCATCCGCAGCAAGATGATAGAGCCGAATGTCCGTATCTTCCCACGGGCCGACGGTCATGGTGAGGAATAGTCCGCTCGCGCCATCGGTTGCGACGGATTCGAGTGACATGTCGCTGGACATAGGACCTGTGAGTTCCCGTGTTTCCGGAGTCCAGGCGATCTGCCCTGATGAGGTGATTCGGGTGACGCGTGAGCGCGTGATATAATTGGAGTTGTACTCCGTCCGCGCGAAATACACTCCGGCATCGTCGGACACGAGGTAACTGTTACCGTAAAACCCGATCGGCGAGGTGAGTATGACAGGATCCGGCCAGACTTCATTGCCCAGATCGTCAATACGCATCACATTTGCAAAATAAACACCGCTTGAGAGATAACCGCGCCACGCAACGTAGACCCCGCCATGATGATCTGCGGCCAGTGCGAGGGACTCCATTAGGGACCCGTTGCTGCGCGCAATGAGTTTCCCATTGGGTTCGAGAAGCGGCTGGCCGAAGCGGTCGACAATCTGGAGGTAGAGGTCGCGCTCGATTCTTTCACGGGTATCGCTCCAGAGAATGGCAAAGTGCTCGTCATCGATCCGTACAACCTGCTTGTCAAAAACATCGTAGGTTATCCCGCTGCCGAGTAACTCTGGGGATTGTGCAAACTCGCCATCCGATGCCAACGCCACGGTCCACAGGCTTTCGGGCCGTTCGACGCTCCTGCCGGTGAGCAGTGCTAACCGTGCCGCACCGGTCAGTGGTTTAACCAAATCGGTGCGCAACTCTTTGTTCACGCGGACAAAGACATCCGGTGGCAGCAGTTCACTAAGCGTGGTCGGCGACCAGCTCTTCGCGAGTCGCAGACGATGTGTGCGGATATTGTCAACCTCGGTCCGCTCGACCCAAGCAATCAGCAGCGTGTCGCCTCCGGCGTTCACGAGATCGATGGGAGAAACTCCGGCGGCCACATTGGTCATACCGACCGCGCCCAACAGTTCGCCGGCGAATGAGACGGCACCGACGGACGCGATGGATTGGTTGACATCGAGGTCATAGTTGACCGCCGCAACCTTGAGCACACTCCCGTTCACAGGTACGAGACCGACCGTGGCGGCATGGGGATTCCCCACGGCCAAGAGCAATCCGTTTTCACTCCAGCCGGGGAGGTCATTCAGTTCGAGGTCAACACACTTGACGTAAGCATCTTCCTGCGGGAAGTCGCATGAAGTGTAGCCGATCGCGAGACCGCCGGGAATGACGGCAATGATCGGAGGCGGTCCGCACTCGGTTGTGACAATGGCGGGGTCCTCGGGCCAGGCAATGGATCCGTCCGGGAGGATTTTCTGAATGACGATATCTTCCTGAGCGGTGGTAGCCATACTGACCAGCGCATAGCCGTTTCCGTCGACGGCGACGATACCGGCGGAGATATTCCAGCCGCGGTATCTGTCGACAAGCACGAATCCGTCGGCGGGGCCGATGCGATTCCCATTCGGACCGACGACTTGAGCATAAGCGCCTAATCGCGTATTTTCTCCGCCGCCGGATTCGCGGTCATCGGTGAAGACAATGAAGGTAGTGCCGTTCTCTGCGATTGCGATATGCGGGTCGAATTGATCATGGTCAGCTTCGACGATCGCGACTCCGGTTGACGGTGTCCAGAGCGGAAGACCGTCGGCGGTGTATCGCTGTGCGTAGAGGTCGCGATAGCGACCCGCAACATAGTCTTCCCACACGAGCAGCATCGTCCCGTCCGGATAGAGTGCGCTGACCGGAGAGCGCTGCTCGGACTCGTGCGGCGTGACCAGCAAGCCCTGCTCTCCCCACAGACGGTCACCCTCGGCGGTGAGCTTCTCGGCCCATACGTCGCGCGTGCCGTCTCTGCGGCAATCATTGTAGAACATGGCCACGTCTTCACCGAGCGGTTGCATGGCGCCGTTCCAGCCGAGATGCAACCCCTGACGGATGGGAATGCCATCTTCGGCCCAGAAGTATTGCGCGTGGGCGCTACAGGCTATCAGCGTGGCGAGCAATAGTGCGGTCAGAGGTCGTGTCATTGAGCTCAACTTTTTGTACCTCGCACGTCAGGGTTCCGGCGGGGTGAGGGCACCCCGCTCGGCGAATCAGGTCTTCAGTCTCTCTATACAGCCTTCCACCGGGCATAGTTCCACGCACTTGGGCGTTTCATAGTGACCCTCGCAGTTGTTGCAGATACTGGGGTTAATTTCAAAGATTACAGGCCCTTCGGTTATCGCGTTGACGGGGCAGGCAGGCAGGCAGAAGTTGCAGGCGATGCACGTGTCGTTGATGGCGTGGGGCATGGATTCAATTTACGGAGAAACGGGCGGGAGCGCAACAGAGGATCGCTCCGTCTATCACAATCAGGCACCTAATTCCGGGTGAAGAGCGTGAATTCTTGCGCGGTTTGGCGACTTGGCACTTCGGATCGGTGGACTGAGAGATCTGTAATTGATTGATTGTATTGCTTTTGCGTTGCGAGCTGGTGGTTGCACGGACAATTGTCGATTTTGCCCCAAGGCCTTGACTCACCCCCCCCTGTGTCTATTATATTATGACGCAGAGTCGACATGGGTGGGACCCATTGACGAGTGGGCGGATGTTGTCAGCGGACAACATTCACTTCGAGCGCCGGAAGTTCATATCACGTGCGAGCACATAATGGATCCGAAGCTTACACGTGCGGCCCGGCGACAGGGAAGCTTTCCAACACGACCCTTAACTGCTCTGGGAGTTGAGCTTTGTTCGGAGTCAATATGCAGAACCATCGCAGAGTCATAGGGCCGTGCTTTCAGTGGGTGCAAACCTGTGTGATCACGGTGGTTCTGCTTATTATCGTAGAAAGCAAGGCAACTGTATTTGTCGTCCCGGACGATTTCACGATGATACAGGCTGCGGTCAATGTCACATCTCCGGGAGACACTGTGCGTGTCAGTCCCGGAGTGTATCATGAAGTCTTGATCCTGCCGCCGCATGATCTCTGTCTGTTGGGAGATTACGTCTTCACGGCGGACTCGGCGGATCTGCTGGGAACCGTAATCGACGCGGAGACCTTTTCTCAACTCGATACGGCCGCAGTGATCACGATGATCGGCGGCATCAGCCGAGATACTCATATTTCGGGTTTCGTACTTCGACACGGGACCGGAACCGACCTGCCCCAGCGGGGAAAGAACGGTGGTGCGATTCACATGCGAGACTCGTCTCCGCGAATTACTGCGTGCATACTGGAAAACAACAGTAGTGCAACCGGAGCGATCCTTAGTTTTGGCGGCGGCCCAGACGTTCGGCAGTGCAGATTTTTCGGCAATTGGTGCGGTTCGGACTGGTTGTGCCTTTTCTTGTCAAATCTCACTTATGAACCGATAAGATTTGAGTGGAACCGGATCACGGGAAACAGCGGACCGAGCGCGGCAGTGACGGAGTTTTCTTACGCTGATGCGAATGTACGCTATAACCGTTTTCATCAACTCGGCACCCCCGGCACCTGGTGCTTGACAATGCTTGAATCCAATGGAGAAGTTCGTGGTAATGTCTTTGAAGAAATCGACGGCTCCGCCGTCGGACGACCCGTATGGTACCTTGACAGGCATGTGTCGTCCGTATCGGAGAATACTTTTCGAGACATCGTGCTGTCGGGCGGCCGTTGTATTGTGATACAGAGGAATCACCCCGGTGGAACGCAATTGATCGAGCGAAACCTGTTTCAGAACCTCGTGCAACCTGATCCGGTCTCGGGCATTGCCTTGTTTCTTCAGCATCCGGATGCAGTTATCGTGGAGAACACGTTTGTAGATTGTCAGGGAGGCGGGAGGGGAGTGATTTTCCTTTCACTATCGTCTCCGGAATGGTGCAGCCAGGTGGTTATCCGGCGGAATCTGTTCCTGCGGAACTCGGCCCCGGTGGATTCCTGGGGAGCCATTTCTGTGTATCCCTATGGACCTTGTACGATGCAGGAGAATTGGTTTGAGGGGAATATGCCCTTGGCGGTGGGACAGTATGAACTCAATCATGATTGGGACGTCTCCGGCAACTACTGGGGTCACCCAAGTGGCCCCTTCCATCCGGCGGAAAACCCCTCTGGCGAGGGGGATACGATTCAGATTGGTTGCCACGCCACCCCGTGGCTGACCGAGCCGCCTCAACTTGTAGCTCACTTGCGTCCTTCGCCGGGAATTCCCGGAGGCTTCTCGCTTTACTCCGTGTACCCCAATCCTTTCAATAACTCGGTTCACATTTCGTTGACAGCGAGCCGGGTGACGGCCCTTCGGCTTGAGGTTTTTGACATCACCGGCAGATTGGTGCGGGAGCTTTGGCAGGGCGTGCTTCCCGCACAAGGGCAGCGGACCGTAATTTGGGATGGTCGGGACGCCCGTGGCGATGCACCTACTGGCATGTATCTGATCGCGGCCTCTGAACTGGGTTCAGCGAATCGTCAATTCAGAAAAGCCGTGCTGCTGAAGTAGCCTTTCGCGTATACCCCCTTGATTCCCCCACAGAGTGGGGGGAAATACGACTGGGATAGATAATGACAAAAGGCTGCTCCGGAATCCGGAACAGCCTTTTTTGAATTGCTGCGGCGGGAACTTAGCCTTTGGACAGGTGGCCCTGGATCAGCGCGTTCATTTCGAACATCGTCACCTTGGACTTGCCGAAGACGGCGCGGAGCTTGTCATCGGCATTGATCTGACGGCGGTTGGTGGCATCCTGAAGGCCGTTCTTCTTGATATAGTCCCACAGCTTCTTGGTGATCTCCGTGCGGGGCATAGCTCTTTCGCCAACGACCGCGCCCAGAATGGAATCCGGCTGCATGGGAGCCATGAATGCCGCATTGGGTTTACGCTTGGTCTTCGGCTTGGCGGCCTTCTTGGTGGTCGCCTTCTTGGCAGTAGCCTTCTTCGCCGGAGCCTTCTTGGCGGTGGCTTTCTTGGCCGGCTTCTTGGCTGCCGGCTTTTTCGCGGTTGACTTCTTCGCCGTAGCCTTCTTGGCCGGCTTCTTGGCTGCCGGCTTTTTCGCGGTTGACTTCTTCGCCGTGGCCTTCTTTGCGGGCTTCTTGGCGGTCGACTTTTTGGCCGTTGCTTTCTTGGTGGCCATTTCCGTTCTCCTTACTTAGCGGGTGTATCGGTTAGCTGATTCCATTCGAAAATTCACACCGTGGTAATATACAGAAGGGGAACTCTCTCTGTCAAGCGTTTTTCTGCAAATAGGACGGCGTGATTCAAGCGATGTTGCGCCGCCGGGACTCCGCTCTCCCATAGCGGATTCCCCACTTCCGCACTCCGGAAGCGCGGACTCAACCTCCTCCGATTGCTCAACTTGGCTATAGTGGGATAGTCGACGTGTTACCTGTCGGAGGAGTGATTTCAGCTTTGGCGCGGGCTGAAATCTGCGTACTTCCACTATGAAAAGAGAGGCATTGACGGCGCGTTGAGCACTCCTCTACTGCTACTCGGCTATGGGGCCGCCGCGGAAGACGAGAAACGCACCCAAAGCGATGAACATGAAACCGAGTACGGTGTTCCAGCGCATGGGCTCCTTCAAATAGAGCAGGGAGAAGGCGGCGAAGACGGTAAGCGTGACGACCTCCTGGATCGTTTTGAGCTGTGCTGCGCTGAACTGCCCGTAGCCCGCCCGATTTGCCGGTACCATCAAACAGTACTCGAAGAAGGCGATTCCCCAGCTTGCGAGGATCACCTGCCAGAGCGGAAATCTCGTATATTTCAGGTGGCCGTACCATGCGAAGGTCATAAAGACGTTGGACAGAATCAGCAACAGAACGGTGGTCATGGCGGTCTGCGGGTTTCGTGGAGGTGAAAAGCTGCGGGAAAATAGGTATCTTTCCTCTATGAATCAAGTGGAAGTTCCGGTTACCGCCTGGGTGGAACTGCCCGCCGCCGGGGAACGACCGGCGGGTCGCTTCATCTTTCGCCGACCTCTGGACTGCTGGTCCGCCTCGGCGCTCGACGAAGTCCGTCACTCGCTGGAGCGGGTGGAGGAGTATCAGCGTCAAGGCTGCTATGTGGTGGGCTGGGTTGGTTATGAAGCAGCGCCTGCGTTCGACCGCGCGATGAAGACTCCGCCTGCCGGAGAGATTCCGCTCTGCTGGTTTGCGGCCTTTCGGGAATACGATTCAAGTTTGGGCGATGCGCAGCGGAAGCCCACGCGTCCAACAGTTAGCTTGGGCATCAGCGAGTCGGATTATCTTGCACGGGTAAGACGATCATTAGAGCATATCGCAGTTGGGGATATCTATCAGGTGAACTACACGGTACGGTCGGGTGTGGATAACTTGGGCGATCCGTTGGCTTTGTTTTGTGATCGCATTCGCGCGGTGCCGGTTCCGCACGCTGCGTTTATCGATGCCGGCGAGTGGCAGATCATTTCGCTGTCACCGGAGTTGTTTCTCCGGCGGGGCGGGAATGTGATCGAGTCGCGGCCAATGAAAGGAACCGCCGCCCGTCGCCCGTCCTGGGATGAGGACGAGGCGGCGCGCCTTGCTCTGGAACAGAGCGGCAAGGAGCGGGCGGAGAATACGATGATCGTGGATCTTGTGCGGAATGATCTGGGACGGGTCTGCCGGTCGGGGACAGTGCACGTGCCGGAACTGTGTACGGCGAGCCGCTTTCCGACTGTCCACCAGATGACCAGTTTGGTTCGCGGGGAACTGAGGGCGGGGGCGACTCTGTTCGATATCTTTGAAGCGCTGTTCCCTCCGGGATCGGTCACCGGTGCGCCGAAGATTCGCGCAATGGAGATCATCGCCGAATTGGAACCGGAACCTCGCGGGATCTATTGCGGGACGATCGGCTTGTTCTTTCCGGGAGGGGATTTCGAGTGTAATGTGGCGATCCGCACCGTGGAAATCCAAAGGCGGAAGTCCAAAACCCAGGGCACCGCCGACGAATTGAGCATTGTGCATCGGTCGTGGTTGGGTTTGGGTTCGGGGATCGTGGCGGACTCCGATCCGCAAGCGGAGTGGGCGGAGACGCTGCTGAAAGGAAGATTCCTGACTCAGGAGCCGCCGCCGGAGTTTTCGCTAATCGAAACTCTGGCATGGATTCCCGATGAAGGCTTTCGGAATCTGGACAGACACTTGCGGCGTTTGCGGAACTCGGCAGCCTATTTCGGCTGGACGCGGTCGAAGTCCAAAATTCAGAATCCGGAATCCAAAAGTGATGTACAGAAAGTCCGTTTGATCTTTTCCAGAGGCGGGGCACTGCAAATGGAGTTTGCGCCGTTGGACGCGTGGCCTTCGGGCGGCATTCGACTCTATATTTACCACGAAGAGTGCGTGGATCCTGAGAATGTACTTCTCTATTATAAGACGACGGTGCGGGGAATATACGAGCGGGCAATGGCGGCAGCGAGACGCATGGGAGCGGAAGATGCGGTGCTGGTAAATTCGCGAGGCGAAATCACCGAGACCACGCGGGCTAATCTGTTGGTGAAACTGAATGGGGAGTGGCTAACACCGGCTTTGACTTGCGGATTGTTGCCGGGAGTGTGGCGGGAGCTTCAGTTGGAGACGGGACGTTGCAGGGAGGCCGTGGTCTCAGTGGAGGATTTCTCGCGCGCAGACGAGATCATCGTGGGGAATAGCGCGCGAGGGGAGGGGGGCGCAGGAGTTCTGTAGGGGCGGCTCTCTATGGCCGCCCGACTTGATTGCCCCGCAGGCAAACGATGCTTTTACGACCATCTGGCCCCATGGCTCGCCATTTCACGGATTCTTGGTGATTTTTGGCTGTCACACCTTGACATGACCCTTTTTTTGTGCTTACTTTAGGCGCACCCCCGCCTGACGGGGCTTTCGTGGCTGATTCAATTCCATCAAGAGGTGCGAAATGAAATGGCGTACTTGTGCACTAATTGTTGTTCTGATTGCTTTCGACGTCGGGGCGCAGGGAGGGCCGGATGCATGTGTATTCGCGGTAAGCGCAAAGGATGCGACCTGCAGTGGCTTTTTAAGTTGCGATGCTTCGACAACCACGGACTGTGGCTCAAAAACATTCACGGTGGCGTGTACTGACACCTACTATTTGAAAGTCAATGCAAGTTGCACCGACGCGAATTGCGCCTATTGTGATGCTTGCGCGTTTGTCTACGGACGAGGTGCATATATCACGGAGTCGATTTGTGATCTGCCGAGCTGCGCTGAAGGAGGGTGTGCTTACGACTGCAGCGCCGGCCACGGCTTCAATGGCTTTGCGCTTTCCACCGGCATCACATACACGCTGTATGTATGTTTGAGACCATGCGGCGGCGGCGCACAAGAGTGCGGGGCCTGTAACAATAGCTGTACTGCAACAGCATGCGTATACCTCAACACGTCAGAGTGCCCTGCGCCGTAGCGGCCGGAATTCTCGCCATCGTGATGGCAGCTCGAGTTGGTGAGGCCCGCGCGATTCGGGTACCGGGCGAGATTCCGACTATCCAGGGCGCCTTCGACATTCTGCTGCCGGGAGATTCCGTACTTGTAGATTCCGGCGTCTACGCGGAGTCGCTGGTCGGGCCGGATTTTCAGTTTGTGCTCATGGGTGTCGGAGCCGCGCCAGTGCTTGATCCATCGTCCGTCGCCGG
Organism: uncultured Alphaproteobacteria bacterium; assembly: GCA_964529255.1. Lineage (GTDB taxonomy): Bacteria > Electryoneota > RPQS01 > RPQS01 > RPQS01 > CAZVXJ01. Next base: position 59,795 of record CAZGVT010000001.1, read on the forward strand.
CTCGGACACGCTGCCGTGTCTCATCTTGCCGGAGGGTAGCGCTGCGACGATAGAAGATTTCACGTTTCTCAATGGCGCCGCGATGTATCCACGCGACCCGCCCCGACCGGGCGGGATACGATTGTTTGGTCAATCTCTGATCCTCAGGCGGTGCGAATTTGATTCTGTGTTCCAGGGAATCATCCGGGGCGAGTTCGACGTCGCGACAACACTCATTCTCGATCAGTGCCGTTTCGTCGATTCTCAGTACGGCTGTGTGTATTCGCCCTTCAGTTCACTTGAGGCCACCGATTGCTTATTCAGCGGAGCGAACGGCTATCTTGTCGTATGCGGAAATATGCGCGTTGAGGGTTGCCGCTTCGGGGGTGAGACATCCGGTTATCTGTTGCTTGGCTTCGATGGCGGCCAGATACGGAATTGTCTGTTTGGCCCGCACGGACCGTCCGGGTTTCAATCGGTGCGCCTGTTGCATTTTTCGGGAGTTGTCGAGAATAATGTCTTCACAGACTGCGCTGCGGGGCACCATGTGCTGCACATCCAAATGCCATGCCACGGGGAATCGCTACGGGTAGCGAACAACGTTCTTACCGAAAACTCCGGCGGATCATCCACGAGCTTCGGCTTTGGCTGCGATTCCTTTGTTGTTGAGACGCCCGTCCTGGAGGTGCGTGACAACGTCGTGGAATTCTCCCGCGCGAGCGGCGGGGGTTCCAGGGGACTCTTGACCGCCGTTCCAGGGATGTTTACGCGTAACCGCTTTCACCGCTTGGAGCCGGACACACCGGCGGCCACAAGATCGAATTATTCTGAGGGTGTCGTGCTGCGGGAGAATATATTCTCGGAGACTGGGCTTGCAGCGGCAGTGCACAGACCGGACATCTATCCGTACCGCATGGACGCACGATGGAATTGGTGGGGCCATGCATCAGGGCCTTACCATCCACTCCTCAATCCGCAGGGATTGGGCGATGCGGTTGGTGACAGCATTCCGTTCGATCCTTGGTATCCCGACACGTCGTTTTTGGAAACGCCGGTTCGCACACGACCGAGCGTCGCAAGCGCCGCGCTACAGGCGTTTCCGAATCCGTTCAACGCCACCGTAACCCTGAAATTCGAAATCCCCGAGCCGGGGATTTTCAGGATGGAATTATTCGATCTGTTGGGGAGAAGAGTGCGGGAATTATGGGCCGGGCCGGTGGCGTGCGAGAAGACCATTCGTGTGGACGGACGCGATCTGGCCTCTGGAATCTACTTCGCGCGCGTCTGGCAACCCCTGCACAACCGCCCGGTGGCGACCGCGAAGTTGGTGTTGATCAAGTAGCGTACGTTGTGAGGGGGGGGGCAAGACCGAAGACTGAAAACGAGTAACCACCGCCGCATTAGAGGAACAGAGAGTTCACAGACTATTGGTAAACCCCATCGATTCTTGAGGTCCTTGACTTGAGAGCCGCGAGGTGACTCTCAAATCGCCACAAGAGCACTCACTCGTTCTCGAACATGCTCGGCCCGGCGGTCGGCTGCAAGCAGCCAACACGGCTCGGGCGTTTGTCAGCAAGCCGAGTTCCTTTATTAGTTTCCCGTCTTTAATCTTCGGTCTTCGGTCTCCTGCGCTTCCCTTCTTTCGCCGTCAGTGCATAGCTGAGAGCTTCAATTTCGATGGCCATATTCTCGTTGCGTACATGTGCGCCGTCGGGGACGAGGATGGTAATCGGTGCGAAGTTGAGGAACGCTTTGATCCCGGCATTCGCCAATCGATCTACGACTCTCTGCGCCGCGGTGGCAGGCACGGCAATAACGGCAATCTTGATTTTCTCTTCCTCAATGAACTGCTCGCATTGATCGAAATTCTTGACGATGAGATCACCGATCCGCATGCCGTGTTTGCGGTCGTCGCTATCCAGAATAAGCTTTATAAGGAATCCTTGTTCCTGAAATTGCCGGAAGTGCACGAGTGCGGTACCGATATTTCCCGCTCCGATCACGGCGACATTCCAGGTGCGATGCAGTCCGAGAATGTGGCTGATGCTGCGATGGAGGTCAATGACATTGTAGCCGAGTCCGCGCCGGCCGAAGGCGCCGAAGAATGACAGGTCTTTGCGAACTTGCGCAGCGGTCAGGCCGTTCAGATCGGCGATCTCTTCGGAGGAGATGGTTGGCCGGTCCCGGAGAATTGCGTGGTGCAAGGTGCGATAATAACGAGACAGACGCTTGACGGTGGCGTCGGAGATTCTGGGATCGGGTTTTTTGGATTTGCGTGGCATGGGAAAGAAAATAAAGAAGACCTGAAACGTGAAACTTGAAACCTGAATCGCGCCTATGCGATTGCGCGCTTGGACTTTCTTGCCATACTTACGAGGATGGACATGTGTTCATCGGTTTCCCGGCTGAGTGCGGTTCGTCGCGGTGGATTGACGAGCTCCAGCTCTCTGGCTGTCTCAATCCAGAAGTCCACCTCTTCAAGCTCTTGTGTAATTGCTTCACACTTACTGATAAAGTCCGGTGTTGGACTGGCTCGGAATGCTTCCGCATATTGCGCCGCACTGACGTACCGCAACGTAGAATCTGTTTGCCGATGACCCGTGCTACCGTATGTTTGGGCAGCGCTGAGTACAGTTTGACAATGCGCAACGCCTACTGCAGCGTTCTTGCACGCAAGTCTGCTGCTTATTGATTGTTGCCGGTTGAAGCGGATTCCTGTTTCAGCTTTGGCGGGGCAATTCAGGTTTCAAGTTGGCGGTTTGCTGTCGGCCGTCACATCGCACCTTCGCCTTTGATAACGGCGATAACGGTACGGAGGAGGATGCGGATATCCAGCCAGAGGCTCCAGTTCTCGATGTAATAGAGGTCGTACTCGGTTCGGCCTTCAATCGTGGAGTCGCTGCCGCGGAATCCATTGACCTGTGCCCAGCCGGTAAGCCCGGATTTTACGCGATGACGGTCAAGATATTGGGGGATATATTGCGAGAATTGTTCGACGAAGTGCGGCCGCTCGGGTCGTGGTCCCACCAGTGACATGTGCCCGCGAAAGACACTCCAGATTTGCGGCAGTTCATCCAGCGACCAGCGGCGGAAAAAGCCGCCGACTCGCGTGACCCGGGCATCTCCTTTCACGGCCCATACCGGGCCGCTTTTCATTTCGGCATCGGTGCGCATGGTGCGGAATTTTATGATGTCAAATTCGCGGCCGTCCATTCCGATGCGTTTTTGCCGGTAGAAAATCGGCTTGCCGCTGTCCAGATAGACAATCGCCGTGAGCAGCGCATACAGCCAACTGAACAGGAGCAGGAAGAGTCCGCTGAAGCCGAAGTCCAAGAGCCGTTTGACCACGTACCGCCAGCCGCTCATGGGGATCGTTTTCATTCGCAGAATGGGCCGCCCGCCGACTTCCGTCACGCGAATGCGCGAGCGGGTGATTTCGATGGCCGCGGGGCAGTAGAGCATCTCCACGGCAATGCCTTCGGTGGCTTTGAGCAGCTCGTTCATCTCTTCTTCCTCTCCTGCGGGAGGCGCCATGACCACAAGGTCCAACGCATGCTCGAATACGAGGCTCTTCAATGCCGACGCTTCACCGAGCGATGCTCCGCCTTCAACCGGAGGTCTTCCGATGGCACCGACCAGTTCAAACCCCTGCGTCCGGCCGCGTTCAAAATCCTTCCATAGCTTGGCGGCGACCTCACCTTTTCCCCACACCGCGATGCGTTGAACTCCCACGCCGCGCTTGAACATTGCGATTTGAAGTCTCTGATAGAGCGTGCGGGCAAAGATCAGCGCCGGCATCATGAGCACCAGCGTCATCAGGAAAATCGCCCGCGAATAGTCGAATTCGCGGAAGAAGAAAATCCCCGCCATCACCACACCCATGGACAGGAGTGAGCCGCGCAGAATCCGCCCGACTTCCTGTTCCAGCGGGACCAGCAGGCGCGATGCATAACCCTTGTAAGACCAGGATACGACCACGTATACCGTTCCAAGTACCAATCCAAACATCACGTAGCTTCGAATGCTGGGTTGCCAGTTGGGGGGCAGCCAGGTGTTCATCGGAGTATAGAAACGGATCCAATACGAGAGGATTGCGGCCAGTGTAACGGCGGCCACATCGATGGTGCCGGCAAAAGTTGGCAGCCAGAACGTGGTCAGGAGTTGGCGTTCGCCCGGCCTGTTCTTCTGTAGATTCGGTTTGTGTGATTTCACTCTGTTCATGATCTCGCCCCCGTTCACTGCAGTCAACAACTACTTTCCGGTCTCAAAAATGCGATCATGCAGATCCTTTCCCGTCTCCGGATCCATGCGGGCAACCAATTCATACTGCAATCTCGCTTCGGAGGCTCGACCGGCCCTTGCATAGGCTACGCAGAGGTTGTACTGCGCGTCCATGTGCTCGGGATTGATTTCCACGCAGTGCCTCAGGGATTCGATGGCGGCCTCATCATGGCTGAGAAAAGCGAACATGATTCCTTGCCAGTAGTGGGCGTCCGCGAAATCAGGATGGTAGGTAATGGATTCGCTGAAACAGCGCAACGCTTCGTTGTAGTTTTCGGTCTCCTGGTAGCTCAAACCGAGAAAGTAGTGATAAAAGGCATTCTCCGGTTCGAGCTTGACCGCCGCAGTGAGCATCTGAATCGAATCCTCGAAGTGCTTCACTTTAGCGAGTATGATGCCGAATTTCGCGTAGGCGTCCGCATGATCGGGAAAGTGAGCGAGATACTCCTGCCAGGCCTCAACCGACTCGGGCAATTGCCGGTTCATGCCATAGGCGGATGCCAGAAAATAGAGCCATGCGGGTTGTGACGGTTCGAGACGCACGGCCTTTTCAAGGGCGCTGACGGCTTGGCCGAACTCCTGCTCATGCAGCAGCGCGCGCCCGAGTTCAAACTGTGCCTCGCCGTCTTCCGGGTTTTGATCCGCTATCGTTTGCAGTTGCAGGGTGTTTTGGTCCATATTTCAGCTTTGTGTTTCAGCGTGTAGGCCTTTTCTTCAGAGCGTCATCTCGTGTTTGCGTTCGAGCGTGTCAATGGTATGATCGATCACTCTCGCAGGGAACACATCACCGGCCTCGAAGACGTCACGATCTCTGCGGAGCGCGGCGACGACTTCATGAAATCCTTTGGGAATTCCTACTCGGTTGTTGTTGCCGGCTGACGCTCGCTCGACCTCGGTTTTCTCGATCCACTCGCGCGAGTCTCCGGATTCCCGGGCCGCGCAGATGGTTTGAGCGATGGCAGCGAGCAGAAGTTGCGGATGGGCGGAGCCGTCGGACAGGCGGAATTCAATGGTTTCGGGCGAGACCAGTCTGCCTTTCTCATCGGTGGCAACGATGGGCAGCCGCACGAGCGCTTTGCGATTGAATCTTCCCCAAGTTACTGAGCTTGGGGCTTCTTTTGCTTGTGATAATCTCAAGAACGACGTGGATTCGCGATTTCCGAAGGCCATCAGCGTTCCGCCGTAGCGAACGAGTCCGGCGATGACGTGGAGTGCGCTGTCGGGAAACTTCGCCTGATCCTCGCCGATGCGCAGGTGTCCTTTGGCAAGATAAGGTGAGAAGTGAAAGTGCAGACCGTTGCCGGGATGCCCCTGCTGAACAACGGGATCGAGCGAGAGTCGCATGCCTTCCCGATACGCGAGATTTCTGAGCACCCAATGGGTGAGGGTGACGGCATGCGCGGCTTTATCGAGAGGGGTCAAACCCATTTCGATTTCGTGTTGCTCCCAGATGCGCTCTTCCTTTTCGCCTGTGGGAACGTAGCCAACTTCACTGTGACCGTATTTTATGGGAACGCCCATTCCGGATAGTGTGCGGATGGCATCGCGGCGCACACTCTCGCCGAAGACGAACGGCGCGCTGGCATGATAGCCGCGATCGCTGGCGCCGTAACAATCCTGCTCTTCGGGTTTCTTGCCGAGAAAGTACTCGACTTCACCCAATGCGTACAGTTCGAATCCACAAAGTTCTCTCAAACGCGCGTACGCCCGCTGCAGAATCGTATCCGGTGACTCGGGCAGCGGATTTCCGTTGCGGCCATAGTGACTGCACAGCACGCAGAGCACGGGGCCTTCCGCGAACGGATCCATGAATGCCGATTGCAGATTGGGCCGCAGGACGATATCGGACGCTCCGGCGGCGATGCCCATCATTCCGAACAGCGAGGAGCCGTCGGCGCGTTCGCCGCCTTCGAGCACGGCCTGAAAATGTGCCAGATCGCGGGGCGCGAAATCGAGTGTTTTGAGATGGCCGTCGCCGCCGACGTGCATGAGGGCGATGTGCCGGATGCCGATGGCATTCGCCAGTTCGACGAAATCGCGCGCAGTCCAGTCGTCGGCGCTCTTTCCCAGCACGCGTTCGAGAAACGATGCGGGCCACTGTGACGGCGGCGCGTAGTTATCGAACTCGTCCGGTGGTTCGATGAAAGGGGGTATGATGGTTTTCGATTTGGGCATGGGTCGGAACTAAAGTGCTCTCAGAGTTCACTTAGGAGTTCTGCAACTGATAACTTCAAATGCGCTGATGCCTCACTCGGAATGCCATGCAATGTTCCTATTCGAAGAATACGGTGCCTGGGTACAGTCAAGTGATGCTGCGGTGGCCCGGCGTGAGTAAACCGCGTATGGCTGCCGCGCTGGCGGGAGGGTGGTAGCCACGACTTTCCAGTAGTCTCACGAGACGCTGATAACTGACCTCCGGCGTCATGCGTCTACAAGCACGGTCTGCTCTTTCATCAGTAGAAGGCGAATGACCTTGGGCCGCTTCTCGTCCTCATCGAAATGACAGATCACGGCATCGCGCGCCATCGCAATGAGTTCGTCCCACGTGCCTGCTTCCGTGACAATACTCTCGCCCAGCGCTTTCGCCCAATAGCCGCCTTCATCCGCCTCGCGGACTTCAAAAATGATCTCAGTGCCTGTGGACGTCATGCTCCATCCTCTCCATTCTCTTCGATCATCCCGCCGTTTTCCTCATCTTCTTTGACGACTTTTCCGACGGCGCTCACTTTGTCGCCTGCATCGAGCTTGATCAAGCGCACTCCTTGCGTCACGCGGCCCATTTCGCGGATATCGGCCATGGACTGACGAATGACGACGCCGCTGGTGGTGATGATGATCAGGTCGTCGTTTTCGCCGACCTCTTTCATCGCGATGAGTTGGCCGGTTTTCGGAGTCGTCTTGATCGTCAACACTCCCTGCGCGCCGCGCTTGGTCATGCGATAATCCTCACTGGCCACGCGTTTCCCGTAACCGAGTTCGCTGATCGCCAGAATGCTCGCGTTTTCATGCGCGACGATCATGCCGATGGCGCGAGCGCCCGCTTTGAGCATAATGCCGCGCACACCGGTGGCATTTCTTCCCATCGCCCGCACGTCGCTTTCCGAGAAGCGCACGGCTTTGCCCTCGCTGGTGCCGATGATCACTTCATTGCTGCCGTTGGTGATCGCGGCCTCGATCAATTCATCATCGTCTTCAATGTTGATGGCGATGATGCCCGTCGATCGTGGATTCGAGAACCCCGACAGCGCGGTTTTCTTTACGGTTCCGTTTTTCGTACACATCAGCACATACTTGTCATCGGCGAACTCCTTCACCGTAACGAAGGCCCGCACGTTCTCCTCGGCAGTGCGCTCGATCAGATTCACCAGCGCCTTGCCGCGTGTGCCGCGTCCCAAGGATGGAATCTGATGCACTTTCAGCCAATAGCACTTGCCCTTGTCGGTGAAGAAGAGAATGTAATCGTGCGTGGAAGCGATGAATAGGTGCTCAATGAAGTCATCGTCCTTCGTGCTGGCGCCCTGCACGCCGCGTCCGCCGCGGCCCTGCTTCTTGAAACCCGAAACCGGGAAGCGTTTGATGTAGCCCGAATGGGAAATGGTGACCACCATGTCTTCCGGCGCGATCAGGTCTTCGATGGAGATTTCGGTTGTATCCTCGACGACTTCCGTGCGGCGGGCGTCACCGAATTTGTCGCGAATCTCTTCAAGCTCTTTCTTGATCAGATTCATTCGCAGCTCTTTCGATTCGGAAAGCGCGGTCAATTCGGCCAGCGTCGCCCTCAACGCTTTAATTTCGTCAGCGAGTTTCTGTCGCTCGAGTCCGGTCAAACGCGCGAGACGCATGTCGAGAATCGCCTTGGCCTG
>CAZGVT010000001.1:67927-68256 GCA_964529255.1 uncultured Alphaproteobacteria bacterium
AGGCGGCCTGCAATTCTACTGAGGCTACTTCCGTCGACGAGGCATTGCGAATAATCTCGATAATTTCATCGATGTTGTCCAGCGCAATCTGCAGGCCTTCCAAAATGTGCATGCGTTCGCGCGCTTCCTTTAGCTCGAACAGCGTGCGGCGCAGCACCACTTCGTGGCGATGATCGAGGAACTGTTCGATCATGTCGCGCAGGTTCAGCACCTTCGGTACGCCGTGCGAGAGCGCGAGCATGATCACGCCGAACGTCTCCTGCATCGCGGTGTGCTTGAACAGATTTTGCAGCACCACGTCGGCCACCGCGTCGCGCTTGAGTTCCATC
>CAZGVT010000001.1:68266-70994 GCA_964529255.1 uncultured Alphaproteobacteria bacterium
TTGTTGATGACCACCTTCGGGTTGGCATCCCGCTTGAGTTCCATCACGAGCCGCATGCCGTCGCGGTCGGACTCGTCGCGAATGTCGGCGATGCCTTCGATTTTCTTGTCGTTGATCAGCGCGACAATCTGCTCAATCAGCCGCGTTTTATTAACCTGATAGGGAATTTCGGTGACCACAATTTTCTGCCGGCCTGACGCCTTCTGCGGCTCTTCGATGTTGGCCTTTGCGCGCACGGTGATGCGCCCGCGTCCGGTGGTGTAGGCCTCGTAGACGCCGTTCTTGCCGTAAATAATTCCGCCGGTCGGAAAATCGGGAGCCTTGACGAAATTCATCAGTTCGGGAATCGTAATCGCCGGGTTTGCGATCATCGCAATGCAGGCCGTAACGACTTCCTTCAGGTTGTGCGGCGGAATCCGCGTGGCCATGCCGACGGCGATTCCGTCCGAGCCGTTGACCAGCAGGTTTGGAAATTTTGACGGCAGGACGGTGGGAATCTCGATGGTCTCGTCGTAGTTCGGACCGAAATTCACCGTGTCCTTGTCAATGTCGGCGAGCATCTCTTCGGCAAGCCGGTTCATGCGCGCTTCAGTATATCGCATGGCCGCCGCGCTGTCGCCGTCGATGGAGCCGAAATTCCCCTGGCCATCGACGAGCGGATAGCGCAGCGAAAAGTCCTGCACCATGCGCACGAGCGTGTCGTAGATCGCGGCATCGCCGTGCGGATGGAATTTTCCCATCACGTCACCGACGATGCGCGCGCATTTTTTGTAGGGGCGACCCGCGCCGAGGCCAAGCTCCATCATGCCGTAGAGAATGCGGCGGTGGACCGGTTTGAGGCCGTCGCGCACGTCGGGCAGCGCACGCGACACGATCACGGACATCGAGTAATTGATGTACGACGTCCGCATTTCATCTTCGATGTTCATCGGCAGCACTTTTTCGCCGCCGTTGCCATTGCCGTTTCCGAGCGGCAGAGTCATGGTGTCGTCAGTGGGGTGTTTGGGCATTTATGGTGATAAGGTAAAACATGTACTGTACTGCATCCAACTGGAAACCGATCAGAGTCAGCTATGTGCTAATCTGAAGCGAACGTCTTGTGTATGGGAAGCCGCCCCATATCACAATGTCTTCTCGATTCTCATTTGGAAATGAAGGAAATTGCCGACTGGCAAAAGGGTTCTCGTACAGAAATGCGGTTACAGGAAGCTGTGAAAAACATGTGACCCCTCGAACAACAAGAACCGCAGAAATGTGAGTATTCCGTCGCGCATTTGTCCTCCCAAATTTGCCACTGTTATCCCTTACATAACGCACTTGGGACGCATGAGTAGGATAACCCCCAGTGATAACAACTTGTTCGGAACCAAAAAGTGCGTTTTCTACGTCAATATGATCCAGATGCGGGTCGCGAAGAACATTGATTCCAATGATTGTCGGTCCGTCAAAACCACGCATTTTTCTTGCTTTCTTTTTGATTGACTTTCTAAGTTCGCTATCCGTGTTAATCTCAGGCAGGATATGAGGAGCGTGGATAAATGAGGTTGCGGCTCGTTCCCGATTACGTGGCTTGGGAGACGCATGAAGAATTAGTCCTTTGAGTCTAAGTGGATCTACGCATTGAGATTCCCGCGATAACTCGATTGCCCCACTTTCATGAATCATCGTCAGCCAGTTTTCTACTGCTCTCTTATCCTCATTGCCGAAGCTCCCCGGGAAAGTTGTTACTTTATCGTAGTCAAAATCGTATGCCAGATCGTACTCACGGCTTGAAAAACCGCTAACTAATCTGTCAAAACACGCGAGCTCACGGTCAGAGATCGTCGGCATTTCAGGCAACGTAGTCAGTTCTACACCAATTGTCACATCATTGAGAGAAAACGTGAAATCTGGAGTTTCAACATTGTGCTGTGGGCTGAGTTCACTTGCTTGCAACCAACGATAGAAAAGCAATTCCCAGTAAGCGCTGTTGTGGTGTACATTATTACGAGACTGAAAATTTCCCCTTAGTCGATTTTGATCTCCGCTGGGATACTCATTGAGCCAACCATCCATGCGCTTCCTTATGTTCTCAATTTCGGTATCTGACGATCTATCTAAGAACTCATAATCACTTTCATCGGATCGCTTGCAGCTGCCATCCCGTCGTTCAGAATCTGAAAATAGGGACGCCTCGTGGGGGTTCACTTCTCCATTTACTATTGATATTGGCATTTCACTTGAGATTTCTTCTGAAGCCTGAATCTTCACCTGTGCCCAGCATTGTTGATGTCGTCATGAAGCGCGCACAGCAGGGCAATAGCTAAGAGTGCACAGCAGTGCAACGCTACGGTTTGTCCGGATTTTCCTTGTCGGAATCCCACTTTTCGGGATTATCGAGTATGTACTGGCGGTGATTGAGCAGGTCGCGTTCGCTGCGGATAATGTGCTCATGAAACGAGGGCTGCCAAACGGGCACTCGCGGCGTTCCTCTCGGAACATTAATGTGCTTCGCTGTGGCGGCCTTGAATCCGGCCACGAACGAGAAAATGGAGGCCGCCGGGCGATCGTTCCAGCGCCGTAGCGTTGCACTGCCGTGCACAACAGAGCCGTCGTTCCGTTGTAGCGTTGGGGGGGCGGGGGGGCGGGGGGCCCCCACCCCCGCCGAGGTACAAAAAAAACCCGGAAAGAGAAGGGGGATCAAAAAAAAAGTATAAAAAAACACCAACACTCACAAGAAGGGGGGAAA
>CAZGVT010000001.1:71004-82149 GCA_964529255.1 uncultured Alphaproteobacteria bacterium
ACTCTTTCGCAACCCAGCCCGTCCTTTATCCATATCAGCCCGTGAAAGTGATTGGGCATCAAACAGAACGTATCCAACTCCACCATGGGTCTCATGACGGGGGACTTCAACCATTCTTGGAGCACAATCTGACCGAATTCATTTGCAATCATGCGACCGTTTTCCACTCGACCGAAGATACACTGTCTCCGGGCGGTCACAAGCGTGACGGAATACGCGCCGGGCTCGGTATAACTCTGGGACTTCAGACGGACCGATTTGTATGCATGATCCAGATTGGGATTGCTCATGGTGAAGCAGTGAAGAGTGCACGGCAGTGCAACGCTACGAATTCTCCGGCGGGACGAGCGGCTCAACCATCCGGATAAGTTCCGGCACAAACCTGGTCGCCGTTGTCCAAATTCGGTCCCAATCGAGAACTTCGTAGTCATGAAATACGCGGTGGCGCATTCCAATCATCTGTAGCCAGGGAAGATTCGAGTGTAAGTTCTGAAAACTCTCGGAGATCTTGCTGGCAGCTTCGCCGATGTTCCCAATCTGAAGGACAACAGCATCCTTAGTTTTTGGATCCGCATCGAACTCGGCACGCGACATCGCTCCGACATAATTCGCGACGCGATGCGCCGCCAACAGCATGTAGCCCAGATATGTCTCGTCACGCGGCATAGAAATTCCTCGTGCCGGAGAGAATGCTTCGTCTCATCAGGTAGTTCTCGCTTTGCGCAACGCTGCTGCGGGTCAACAAGTCCACATCACGTCCGAAAATCTCCTTCAATTCCTGTTCCATTGTGACCATATCAAGAAGAGTCCACGGAACATCCTCTTCAAACTCCACCATCACGTCCACGTCGCTGTCGGGGCGAAAGTCGTCGGTGAGCACGGAGCCGAAAAACGAGAACTCCACGATCCTCCACTTTCGGCAGAAGGCGGTGATTTGCTCGCGGTCAACGGTGATGCGCGGTTCGCCCGTTGTCATTTTATTTTCGTATCCAGACTCGCGTACCAATCGAACTTGTGGGACTTGCGTGCTTTGACCACAAAGAGAATCTGTCCGGTATGATAGGAAAAGTGCTCGACGACGTGATAGATGTCGTCCATCAGCACCACTTCGTTGTTTTGGATCACCCGTTTTTCCAGCAGCAGCTTGGGATCGAACGCTTCCAGCACGCGCGCGGCTTCGTTCACGGTCTCTTCGAGTCGCGCGAGCAATTCTTCGCCGCCGATGCCGCCGGTCATGGCAAACTCGACGGGCCGGTCGCGTGTGTCGGTTTCGCCGCCGACGCCGCAGATAATGTGCTGTCGCACATTTCCCGCGAGATGCAGCAAAAGGTTGCCGATGCAATTGGACGTTTCGCCTTCGCGCTGCCAGATTTCCTGATCCGACAGCAGCGCAACGGCCTCAATGATCTTGGGCAGGTTGTAGTCGCGCAAATTCCACGCGGAATAGGCGAGGAATTGTTCGGCGGTTGTTTTAGCGGTTTGGGGTGGGGTCCACATGGGATCGTTGAACGATGAAGAGTGCTCGACTTGCTGAGTTTTCAGTTCATCGTCTTGCGTTCATGGTTAATACTTGAATTCGTCTTTGGCTTTGTCTGCCGCCGAGACGAAGCGGAAATTGGTGTACACTTCCTTGCCGTCCACGTCGGCATAGACTCCGATCGAGCCTTTGTCGCCGGGATTTGTTTCGAGCAGGCGGTCGAAGGCAACGCGGGCGGCGCGCAGCATATTCGCGTAGCCTTTGGTCTCAATCAGATTCTGCAAATGCGCGAGTAACTGCTGCTTGTTCTTTGCTTTGGCAATTGCGTCGCAGTAAGCATCCCAGTTGACGTCCTGCACGGGCTGCCAGCCGGGTTTCATTTTGGTATCGCTCATGGGCTCTAATTTCAGGGTTTCAGCGTTTTCTTTGAGGGTCGGGGAAGTCGCGGTACAGCGCACTGGCAACATCGCACACTGAACCGTAGACGGCGGCGTGGAGTTTCTCGATCTCACCCTCTCGGGTGGCGACGAAATTGAAGGCACTGTCCAGTTGCGCGAGGTCGTCGCATTCGATCATGACATGCCAGTCACCGAGTTCGCGCGGGGCGAAACCGAATTTCCGGCGCGTGATCCGATAGCCGTGGATCAGATTCCGCTCGCGCAGACGGCCGAGGTAGGCATGCAGCGCATCGGTGATGGCCAAGTCTTTCACGCCTGGCCGGAGATTAAACCAGAGGTGGTAGAGGTTCACAGTTCTGATAGCACCTTTTCGATTCGCCGCAGTAGCTTGGGAATATCAGATCTCGCGGTTTTCCGGACTTCTTCAAAATCAATGTCACGATACTCATGCACCAAGCGATTGCGCATGCCGGAGATCTTATGCCATGGTATTTCCGGAAATCTACCCTTAGTTTCTTCGCTGATGATTCTGGCCGCTTCTCCCATGATCGTAATCTGTCGCATTACGATATCTTGGACATCGGCGTCGGCAAGGAAGGTCGCAAACGATATCTTCTCCGTCTTGGAACAGATACGCTTCGCGGCATCCACAATATCTCTCAGATAGGCTCTATCGCGATCCATAAATGGACTGTGCGGAGGACAGGATCGCCTGCTTGCGATATGGATTCTTGCTGCGTTCAACGGATTTTCTGAGAACGAGATCAACCTTGCGGCCGAAGATTTCCTCCAACTCATCTTCCATATCCACGAGGTCGAACAGGCCGTAATCCGTTCCCGGCTGAAACGAAACCAATACATCCACGTCGCTGTCGGGCCGGAACTCATCGGTAAGCACAGATCCGAACAGCGAGAACTCGCTGACTTTCCATTTGCGGCAGAAGGCGCTGAGCTTCGATTCGTCAATGTGTAGACTTGGAGTTAGCATGGGCTTTTCTCGCAGAATTGCAGTTCCTTGACACCCGGTTTGAGATTAAACCAGAGGTGGTAGAGGTTCATGGGAAATAGTTGTAGCGGCAGCCCCATGTGGCTGCCAACAATTTTTCACCTGCGCACGCAGTGCGGCACTACAGTATGATTGATCCCCGCGTCAACCAGATAGAACTTTCCGCTCATGCTCGTTCTCAGTTGAAGTGGGTTGCGGTGGGTTGCGGTGTGTTGCCGAATGCTCAGGAAAATTTCTCTCGCAGCGCAAGTTTCTCGACCGCCTTTTCAATGCGCGAATTCCGCGTCACTTCGCGCTTCGCTTCCTCAATCCAGCGCACGTACTCTTTGCGGGTCGAGTAGGACGCGGCGGCGAAGAACTCTTTCGCGGCTTTATTCCGGTTCAGCGCTTTTTGAAAATCGGCAGGTACATCCACCGTTCGCACTTCGGTATCGCGCTGCAATGTCACGTTGACCTTGTCGCCCGGTTCCTTGCCGATTTTTGCGCGAATCGCCTTGAGTACGATGAGTATGTGGCAGCCCGTGCCCATATTGCTGATGATCCCGCGATAGGGCTCGCCGTCAAAGGTGGCCTTGATTTTCACCTGCCCGCGCGTGCCATAGACTTTTTCGACGTCGAACGGCACGTCCACGTACATTCCTCCGCCGCCCGCATCTTTGATCACTCCCGCGAATTTCTTGACGGAAGCCGCGCCCTTTACCGGGACTGGACCTTTCGTTGCGGTTTTCGTTCCGACGGTCTTTCCGCGTTCCCTGAGAATTTGTTTGATGGCCGGCGGCATTTCGCGGCAGGTGCAATGCTGCGCGTGCTGTTCATGCCATTTTACGCGCTGTTCGAGTGTCGCGTTTTTCGGCATGGGGTGTTTTTCATGCCAGGCGGCGTTGAGTTTGGACAAAGTAGCCAATTTCAGCGTTTCAGAATTTCGTTTTTTCTCCCCACCACTTCAGACTCTCGTCATAGCGATACTGGATGTTCATGTGACCGTCGTCGAATTCGCGGTGTTCAACGGCAATACCCGCATTGCGAAGTCGCTTGACCAGCATGCGCGCGCCCCAATTGAGAAACCATTCGTCGGAGAGGCCGCATTCGATGTAGATGCCGGAGAGTTTTCGCAGATTGGCGAGCACGTCTTCGCGTTCGGCCATCCGCACGGGGTCATGCACGAGCCAGCGGGCCCATACGTCGGCCCGCATCTCGCCCGTCTGCAGGTCAAACGGATAATCAAATCCGGTCGGTGCCGCAGGATTCGGCGAGTAGCAAGCGGCCATCGCGGTCGTATTGATACAGGCAAACCAACTCTTGCTCTTGGGCTTTTGATCGAGTAACGTTTTCAGAAAGTTCTCCGGCCCGCCGTGTTTGCGCAGTTCGTTAAGTGCGATGCCAAACTCACTCTGATAGCAGTAGTCGAAGTAGGCGTCCCCCGAGTGATCCAGTATCCAGCCGAACAGGTCGGGGTGCCGCGCCGCCAAAACGAAGGCACCGTATCCGCCCGAGGACTTTCCGGCAATAACGGTGTTCTCTGGATGAAGTCCTGCGCGAAAGGTCGATCTCGCCCACGGAATTAGCTCACCTGTCACATGATCTTCGTAGTCGCCCGTGGCGCTGCTGTTCAGGTATTGCGCGCCGCCGTAGCGGGTGAAGCAATCCGGCATCACGACAACACATTCCGGAATTCGTTTCTCTCGAATCAGTCGCTCGACGCGCTCGGGATATGTCTCATTCCACGGCGTCCAGTTCGTGAGGCTGAGACCCGTGCCGGAGAATCCGGCGAGAAACATCACCAGCGGATATTCGCGCGTGCCGGAGTAGTTCGGCGGCAGATAGACGGGCACGCGCCGCACGGCCGGATCTGCGAGCGGATTTCCCTCCAGACAGCGCGAATGAAATGCTTCGACGATGAGTTGACCGAGCATGATTGAGGTTTGAATGGCCGGTGGGCCGGCTGCAGGCAGACCGACACCGCCGTCGCGGGGCGATGGACTATTTCAGCAGCAGCAGCTTATGTGTCACCATTTCGCCGCTCGCCTGCAGGGTGACAAAGTAGATTCCGCTTGGCAAATGTTGTGCGCTGAACGCATACGTATGCTCTCCGGCGGCAACCTGCCCGAGCGAATGCACGTCGGAAAGTCGTCCGGTGACATCATACAGTTTCAGCGATGCGTCTCCGTCCCGCGGCAGTGAGTATTTGAGGGTGAATTCCGCATTAGCCGGGTTGGGGAAGATGGACAATGACAGTCCATGCGGAACAATTGGCGAGGTTCTGTTGCCCGCCGAAAGCACCGCATCGACCTTGCAAATGATCGGCACAGGCGATTCTCCATTGACTCCGACGGCGAACAACTCCGTTCGCACTTGCACACTGTCCGGCGCACAGACGATTCTCAATCTCAGAGAATCGCCCGGGGAAAGCTCGACGCCGAGCGTGGAATCGGGGCTCGTGAAGACCATATCTGATCCGTACGAGGTTAGCAAGGTCGCCGTTTCTGCGCCAATGTTTTTCAGATAGGTGACAAGCGTATCGTTGCCGCTGACGGGAATCGTGCCGAAGTCCAGCGTATCGGGATCTGCGTAGACGACGAACGGACGCGTGGTGTCCGGCATGAAAATTCTCTGCTGCCAGACTCCGCCGCGAAAATCGGGATAGCAGCCTGCGGCGAAGATGTCGATGTAGGCTCCGTTGGAGCGGGTCCAGGCGAGCGCGCGAATCTCAGCCGTGGTAGTGATCTCTTCGACCCAGTTCAGGCCGCCGTCGGTCGATTTCCAAATGCCGCCGACTCCGTCTTCGTAGGAGCCGCCCGCCGCGTAGGCGAGTTGCGGATTGACGCACAATACCGCGCGAATCGGGTAGGTCGCGGTCAGTCTGCGCGGCGACCATGAGAGCCCGCCGTCCGTAGTGATGCGTACCCATCCCGTGCGCGGTGACGTTCGACCACCGCCGACAGCGCCGTGCAGGCTATCGCAAAAACTTGCGCCGTAGTCACCGAGTGGATCGGCGGCCGGTTGGATCTCCCAGGTGTTGCCGTAATCGCGGCTGATCCATTGCGCGCTGCCGACGGCCATGGTAAACGGTCCGGCCCAACCGGCTTCACCGTTTAAAAATGAGGGGCTGAAATCATAGTCGAGCGTATCCCAGTTGCGCGTCGGCGAAAGCGAGTCCGTGTCATAAATGTGGCCGTCTATACCGGCCAGCGCTACCGCGCGCATGGAGTCGTAGATGACAAGATGAGTCAGCCAGTCAGTGTTGTAGAATTGGGTCAGAACATTCAACCGCCACGTGCCACCGAGGTACCAGAAGAGCCGTACGCTTCCGGTGTCTGCATTTGTCTCGATTGTGGAGACATAAAACGAATCGTAGAATACGGAGTCTCTTTCGACGACGCGCCAAGCGAGAGAATTGATAAAGGTGGGTGCGCGCAGCGAATTAAACGTTGACTGGGCCGGTGGCGGGTTCAGGTCAAGATTGTACCACGATCGACCGCCATTCGTGGTTGCGAACACGGTGTGCAGCAGCGCGAGCATCCCGCGGCCGCTGTGGGAGAAATCAATGCCTACCGGATAGGCGTTATAGAGATCGGGGCGACTGGTATCGGCGTCGATCAGCGTTTGCACATACACCCAGCCTTCGTCGAGCGAGGACATTTCGGGCGGCACGTGGAAGGCGGGCACGGTCCGCACGCGAGGCGGCGGGAAGAGCTCGCGCTCCGCGGATTCCGTCCTGCTTGCGGGGAAGGTCCTTGCTAAACTTGAATTCCCAGAGCCCAAAGTCAATAGTCCAACCAAGAGTACGATCCACAGCGCCCACGCTTCGGCCAAGCTACTATGCAGAAGTCTTTCCCGATTGGATTTGGGATTTGGGATTTTGGATTTCACGTTTTCAATATCTCCGTCTCAAGATTAATCGGATTCCGCACGCAATAGGCTCCGGGGCACGTCTCAAGTGCTTCTTCGACCACTGCGTTCATTTCCTGTATAGTTGCCGCGCCCGCAAAGGCCATTTTGATTCCGACGCGCTCGACAATCGGCACGTTTGCGAGGCCGAGCGGCTTCAGGAGATTGACGCGGTTCCACGCGCTGACTTCGAGCTTGTCTACCTTAAGCCCGCGTTGTCCGATCACGAGCATCATGGTTCCGGCAAAGCACGAAGCCAGGCCGTACAGGCAGTATTGCAGCGGATCGGGAGCCGAGCCACCGCCGCCCATGAACGGCGGCTGATCGGTATTTGCCGTGGTCTTGCCGTTCGCGAACTCAATGGTCGCGGTAAAGTGCGGCTGTCCTTCGGCAAAGTTACATTCACCCAAAACAACTTTTTGTTTGATCGCATTTGCCGGATTGGCCTGACATTCCCCGGCGAATTTTTCGATGGCTGAGAAGTTGGTTTTCATATTGGTTTCATCTCCCTCCACACCTTGTGGGGGGATTAACGGGGGGTAAACTCTTTATTTCATCAGCACCAATTTCTGTGTCTGACCAAGCCCACTTTCCGTAACAAGCCGCGCAAAATAAATTCCCGACGGCAGGTCCGAACCGTCGAACATTACCGAATGCTCTCCTTGCTCGAAGCGGCCGATTGCGAGTTCGCACACTTCTCTACCCGTGAGATCGTAGGCCGTGAGCGTCACGTGATTCGCTGCGGGTAACGAGAATGAAATGGAGGTTGAAGGGTTGAAGGGGTTGGGAAATGTTTCGATGGCGTAGGACGCTGGGCTGACGCTCCTTCCGCCTCCGATCTCTGACACATAGGAGTCTGGGCCTGTCCTGACCAATATGATGGCGTGGTCGCCTTCTTGACCCACAGATACCCCGACAACGCAGCCGCCACCCAGAGTATCAATCGCCACCGCATGAACGTCTCTTCCAAGATCATACATCGCGGTCCATGCCAAAGTGAAATCTGGCGATAGTCGGGTTAGAGACAAATTGGTCTGGTTAAACACGGTGGTATCGCGAAGTAGAATCGCATCGCTCCCGATCACACAAAAATCGTGGGTTTCCAGAAGCAGCAATTCGCGATCTGGAACTCCCGCAGAATCGAGTCGCCAAAGGGTCTGTCCTTCTTCGTGGTAGAACACACCGAAGGCCAGAACTGTGCCCAAGGTCTCGCGGCCCTTCACCCACTGTACTTCAAGAGATGGGTACCCTTGCCCGTAAAACAGTGTGTACTGTTCATGTGAAATCAGCCCGCCTTCGCCATCAAACTTTTCGGCCACGAGCCCCTGATAACACTGCATGGGTTCAAACGGATTCATGTAACAGGTAAATGTAAATCCGAGTGCGACGAAACCGCCGTTGGCCATTGGCTCGATCGAAGTGAAACCATCGTGAATATTGGGGAAGTACGGGCGCTCTGCAGAGAATGCGTAGAGTTCCAGAATCGCGTGTGATTCTACATCTACTCGCGCAAGGTTCGCATCATTGTAGTCCCAAGGATGATAGCTGTCGTACGTAGTTACCGGTCCAACCACCAAATCCCCATTTGCCAACCCCACGACTTGAACCCACGCTGGACGCGCGCGAAGACTGTCCCACACACTTGTAACACCCTGCGCGCCGTTCGGCAAAATGTTCGTGATTCGCACTTGGTAATCAGCGGAGTCCGCGCTGACCGCAACATATCCGCCGTCAGTCCTCCGCGAAATCCCGCTGAAAATAGTGTTGTTACCCAGCGGTACGGCCAAGGTCCAGAGCTGCCCACCATTTGAGTCAATGGCCGCAGCGAAGCCATTCCAGTTCCCGGACGCGGCAACACCGCCACAAATCAGAGTGATGCCTTCGGCAGTTGTCCTGATATCGGACAAGAAGTAATCATCTCCTTCGCCTATTAGCTTCGTCCACAGCGTATCCGGCACTGGCTGCGCCACACATATTGTCAAAGAACAATCTATCAGAGCTACGAACCGTACGAAGCACTTCATCATTACGCTCCTTGCTTAAGACTTCCCCCCTTAATCCCCCCACGCAGTGTGGGGAGAACAGATTCCATACTTTGCCCCTTCCCTCTCCACAGGACAAACCCGCTCATCGTCAGAAACAGCAGGTCCTGCAGGATCGTGACGATGCCGGTAGTGTGGGCCAAGGCTTTCGAGGCCGCTCCGGAGCCGAAGCAGCCACAGTCGATGTTGTACCCGCGCAGCACGGCTTGCGTAATCATGATGAGAAACACGGCCAGCAGCCCGGTCATCGTCCAGGCAGCCGCGCGTTTCAGGGAATTCAGCAGAATCGCAATGGCACTGACGAATTCCAGTGCGGGCAGATAGAGGGCGGTCAAGTTGATGTAGTCCTTGCCGAGGAACGGAAGAACCACACGGTAGTTCTCGATATCCTTGGCAAAGGCGGCGGGGTCCAGTAATTTCGGGATTGCGGCGGCGAAAAACACACCCGCCAGCCCCAGCCGGGCCAGCCATTCAATAATGTGAAACGCACGCACTTTTTGGGCAGAGTCCATCTCAGGTTAATTTATTGTACTTTTTTCACAAAGTCAAGCCAAAGTCCCTGCAATTTCAGTAGGTTACGAGCAAAGAAACGTGCAAAAACAGAGGGTTAAGAGGAGATCCGAATCCTGAAACCTGAAACCTGAAAGCGCACACCGAAATGCCTCCTGGATAAGTGACATTCGGGCATGAAAAAGGGCGGCCCATTGCTGGTTACCACCCTTCGAATTCAACGGTAAAGGTGCCTTCTTCAGGTTTCAGATATTCTGTCAGTGTGTCTGGGTGTCTGCTGTCTCGACCGCGTCCATCTCGGCCGACCATTCCTCCCAGCCGCCCTCGTAGACCGCGAGTCGCTTCCAGCCGTTTTCCAGCATATATTCGGCCAGATCATGGGACTTGTGGCAGTCACCGCCATCGCAGTATAGCACGACGAGTTCACCTTTGGGAATGGCATCCAGCCGGGCCGCGTGATCCCCGAGATTCTCCTGCGAAACATTCAGTGAACCGGGAATATGACCCTCGGCGTACTCTTCGGGCAATCGCGCGTCAATGAAATGCACGTTGCTCTTCTTGCGCTTCATGTACAATCCACTCACTTGCGCAAGCGTAACTTTGTAGGCCTGGTCCGCCGGAGCAAAGGCGCTATCGGGACTTGTCATCTCCGCAGCAAAGGCCTCGTTCACGGTGAGCAGCTTGATCGGTTCTGGAAATCCCCAGAGCGGAATCTTCTTGTCTTGAAGTGGCCGGAAGGCTAAACTCACCACCACAGCTATTCCCATGAACAGTGCAATCTGCTTCAGCATCCGTTTTCCCATTTTGTCGTTTGAACCTTGTCGTTTGAGCTTTCTACTCCGCCGTCCCCGCGACGGTTTCCGGCTCGGCATAGGTTTGTATGCTGTCAACGAGGTATTCGAAGGCGGACTTGGGGTCATCACAGATGCGCATCAGATCGGTATCGTGAGCGGAAATGACCCCCCAGTCGATCATCGTCTGGAAATCAATGACTTTTTGCCAATATTCACGGCCATAGAGTACGATGGGAATTTTCCGGCTGACTTTCTTCGTTTGCAGGAGCGTGAGCACTTCAAACAGCTCATCGCAGGTTCCGAAACCTCCCGGAAACACGACCAGCGCGCGGGACAGGTACATGAACCAGTATTTGCGCATGAAGAAGTAGTGGAACTCGAACGTGAGTTTTGGATCGGTCCATGGATTGTGGCCCTGCTCGAATGGCAGGCTGATCCCGAGCCCGAGCGTTTTGCCTCCCGCTTCGACCGCTCCGCGATTGGCCGCTTCCATGATCCCCGGCCCCGCACCTGAGCAGACGACGAGCCGGTCGCGGCCGTCGCTTTGACTCATGTAATGTTTCGTAAGCAGTGAAGAGAGAGCGACCGCATCGCGATAGTAGCGGCTCATGCGCTCGAGTCGCGTAATCTGCTGCTGAATCGCTTCCGCTTCGCCTGATCCGCCGTTGACCATCTCCTGTTTGAGCCGTTCGACTTCGGGCGCGAGTTCGTCCGGTCTCAGCGCGCGGGCCGAGCCGAAGAAGACAATCGTCCCACGTATGCGATTCTGCCGGATGCGCATTTGCGGTTCGAGATACTCGGAAAGAATGCGCAGCGTCCGCGCTTGCGGTCCGTGCAGGAATTCGGAATTATCGTAGGCTTTTTCGTAGTGTTGTTTGGGTTCTGTCAATGATGGTTACTCTAATTTCTCCCCCCACTCTGTGGGGGGGGGGGGGGGGGCGGGGGGGGAGGTTATTTAACCCCATCCACCCCCGCGTCCTTCTGCATTCCGGCCAACCCACCAAACGCCCCGCCACCCGGGAAAGCCCTT
>CAZGVT010000001.1:82159-82560 GCA_964529255.1 uncultured Alphaproteobacteria bacterium
TTTTGGGTTTCTTTAATTTTGTGCCCCCCCGCCTCCCCCCCCCCCGGGGGGGGGGGGGGGGGGGGGCCAAGGGGGAATCTTATTTCAGCGCTTCCAGCACCGCTTCCTTCTGCATTCCGGCAAAGCCTGCAATCGCCGCGCCACCGGTGATCGCCATGACTTCATAGAACATGCCTTCGGAGTAGGTTACAACGTCTTCATGCACGTAGAATGTGTCCGTCGGCGCCGCGAGAAACCAGTAGGGGCCGATGGCATCGCCCGCGAAGAACACCAGATAGCGCGTCACACTCACCGGACACTCGTTGATGGACTCGGTAATCCGGTTCCAATGCAAGTGCGCGTCGGGACCGACGGCGCTGATCACTACTTGCGGAGTCTGCGGAGTGGAGATTCGTTCGCCG
>CAZGVT010000002.1:0-8112 GCA_964529255.1 uncultured Alphaproteobacteria bacterium
GCCATGAGCCGGACTCAACACCCTCTTCTTCCCACATCGTGATGTTGAAGTCCCAGCGGCCGAGATTCCGGGCGCTCGAACCGTGTGCGCGGTGGCAGGTGATGCAGCTTACTTGCGAAGTCGCCGTCGGACCTTCGGTCGACGAGGTGGTCATTGCCGGATCTTCGAACGGAACCAGTGCGAGGAAAGCCGTTGCTGCGTTGCCGCCATTCTGATCTGCCGTACCATTGTAGAGGTTATAGGTCTGGGCAATGTCCGCGCCCATCGCTACGCCCGCCGGGTGAATCAGCATTCCGCTGTTGTCGTGATACTGACCGTGGCAGTTCGCACACCAGGCACTCATGCCGCCGTTATACGCGGTGTGAGCATTGTTCGCTTCGGTGGTGTTGTAGCTGATCGCCACGGCTTCCGGAGCGGGCTCGGTGAATGTGAAATTGCCGGCTTCAACATGGCCAACGCCGTACAGCAGACGGAAGTGCTCGTTTCCGTGCGGATCGTGGCAGCTTGTGCAGCCCATCGCGCTCGACGGATACGTGCCGCCGGGGGCGTGAGTCAGAACAGGATCGGCGCCAACACCACGGCTCGGAGCAATCACGTTGTGACCGCCGTAGCTGCCGGGGATTGGGCTCAAGTGGCCGTTATGGCCGTCATTCAAGTTGTCTTCCGTCAAGAAAGTAAAATTACCGCCGGGGCGAATCGCCGGATTCAGCGGATCGACACTCCACACCGCGCCACGACTGGTGGCATGGCAGGACAAGCATACTTCCGTGCCGGTGTCGTCCTTCAGCAAGTAGGGGTTGCCATCAGGCGAATCGGCATCAATCAATACGCCATTCTCGCTGTTGTGCATGGTATGGCAAGCATCGCAGTGTGCCACACCCGCATCATGCAGAGCCAATGCGCTCGTCAGCGGCAGGCAAACGAACGCCGCAGCACAAACGACAAGCAACATAGACCGTTTCATCTTATTTCTCCTTAGTGAGTAGAATGATTCCCTTTTGAGGGGAAGTTGTTCAGGGTATTTAGAAAAGGCAGCATTTCAAGAGTCAAGGTGTTAACGCGAAGCCGGAACGGCATTCCCGTCCTTCGATTCGCCAAAGATGGAGACCCACTGCAACCGGTTCAGGAAATTCTGTCCGATCAGGCAGCGGCCATCACGGGCCGTAGCAACCGCAGACGGATAGTAGAACCAACCTTCAGACTGACCGTAACCGCCGAGTTCGTGGGAGAACTTGCCATCCGCAGTATAATGGAGCAGTGCATGACGGTGCTTGTCCAGCACGACCAAGCCGTCGCGACCGTCACCGGCGACAGCCACCGGAAAACTCAGACTGCCCGGTGCGCCGCCGGCCATGCCGATCAGATCGTGAAAATCACCGTCCAGGGAATAGCGTGCGACCTGAGCCGTCATCGGCAGAGGGATCGTGATCAGATTGTTCAGCACGGCCATTGTGCCCAGAATCGGCGCATTGCGTGTCTCTTCGTCCATCTCGGAGAGGATCGCCAGCTCGCGGATCAGTCTGCCGTCAAGATCGAACTCCGTTACCCGCGCCGGCACCGGCCTGAGAAACAGAATGTGTTCGTCATGAATCACAAAACTGCCGGGTTCGAGTTCGGAGTCATCGCTTGGAAACGGCAACTCCAAGTCGCGCAAATACTCTCCGTCATAGTCAAACACGAGGAGACCGCGAGGCATCGACTCGCTCAAGACAAAAATCCGCCCCTTCGAGTCCACGGCAACTTGCCGGGGTCCGGAGAGACGGGTACGCGTGCTGAATTCGAACTCGTAATTGCCATCATGATCATAGATGATGATCCGTGACCCGAGGGCATCCGCAACGTAGATTTCCCCGCGAGCATCGACCCAGATCCCGGCAGGCTGCGGAGCCTGCTGGGCACCGGCAGGGTAGCGCAAGCCGGCCTGAGCCGGGGCGGCGGCACAACTTGCGGAGACCGGCGAGGCGAGCAACGCAGTCAGCAGGCAACACACCGCCAGCGTATGGCTGCATGCGCTGGTTGGAGTGGAATTGCTGATTTTGTTCTGGCTCATGCCCGAGTACGGGAATTATTTCACAAGCTTGGGTAATACGGGAATTATTTCACAAGCTCGGGTAGTACGGGAATTATTTCACAAGCTTGGGCAGTATTCGAAAATACTGTCACCCCTTTCCCGGCCGCGAGGGATCTTGCAGTTGCTTCTACGGAAGGCCGTCAACCCTATGCAACCCACTGCTTTGTCGCGTGCACCAATATAAGAAATCGCCTGAGGAATAGCAACCAACGCATTAAATCACACCAGTTACGTCCTATTTAGGGCTCCCGGTTCCCTACTTCTGAAAAATCAATTGGGAAAGTTTTCACAAAGTGGGGTGAGTGGGTCATTCTTATTTGAAAAAGCAAATAATGAGAGGCATAACGCGCCGATGTCTCTCTTTTCTCTTCTATCGGCAGAATTGCTCGCGACTGCACTAATGAGAATCTTACCATTTGAGTCATATTTAGTCTTGCGACAACTCTGTTTTCATAATCATTCTCAAAAGTACGGTTGCATCCAGATTCCGGCCGGGTACGCGCGGGCAGTGATAACAACAACTTCGTTAAGGTCGCGCTAACCCGGCTCGGCGAAACATGACAACTTACTTTCGGGAATCACTATAGAGCTACTCAATAAGTCCACGCTGCGGAAAACCGGACTACGGAGGTCCAATTACTCACCGTCGCAAATATCGAATTCGGGCGACAATATGAATACAATTCCATGACATTCGACCGTTCCTGCTGCTTTATATTGTACGGCAAAATTACTGAATGAGCGGGACGGAAATCATGATCGTCGGCACTCGCGGCAGCGAACTTGCGAGAACACAGACCAACACAGTCATCCGGAAGTTGAAAGAGCGGCTGGGTTGGGAAATCGAGACGCGAATTCTTGTAACACAGGGAGATCGCGTGACGGACCGGCCGCTCCGGGAACTTGAAGGTCGCGGCTATTTCACGAAGGAGCTTGAGCAGGCGCTGCTCGAACACAAAATCGACGTGGCCGTTCACTCCTACAAGGATATGCCGTCGAAGTCGCCGGACGGTCTAAGCGTCGCAGCAGTGTCGGAGCGTGAAAACCCGCAGGATTTGCTGATCATCCTGCCCAAGGCTTACGAGCGTACCGCGAAACCGATAGCCGTGAGAAGTGGCGCGACGATCGGCACAAGCGCCGTAAGGAGAGAAGCGCAATTGCTCGCGCTTCGCCCCGACATTCTGACCAAAGACCTGCGCGGCAATGTCCCGACCCGCTTCAACAAACTGCGCGATGGAATGTACGATGCCATTGTTCTCGCGGCGGCGGGAGTCAACCGGTTGCAGATGGATCTCTCCGAGTTCATCGTCATGCCGCTTCCGCCCGGGGAATTCATACCTTCGCCCGGTCAGGGAGCGCTGGCCATTCAAATGCGATGCGATGATCATCGACTATCACAGGTGAGAGACGTGATTCATGACGAGCGCACCGCGATTGCGACGATTATCGAACGCTCGGTTCAGGCGCTGTTTGGCGGCGGCTGCGGTCTGCCGCTGGGAGCACACGCGGAAACCGACGGCTCGCAGTGGAAACTGCACGGCTTCTGGGGCGCTCCGGGAGAGCCGCATGTGCGCGCGACAGTGCAGGGACCGGATTGGACACTCTTGGCCGGCGAACTTTTCAGAATCCTGACGGCAGGTGAGCCATGCGTAATCGAGTGCTGATTACGAGAAGCGAAGCGCGCGCTTCGGCGCTCTCGACAGAGCTGCTCAAACAGGAGGTGGATGTCGTTTCCGCGCCGCTGACACAGGCGGTCAACGTCGTCGCCGACATTCCGCAAAACCTCTCAGTATACAACTGGATTGCATTCACCAGCGCCAACGGTGTGCGCGGATTCGCAAGTGCGCTGCGTCGGCACAATGTGCAGACACCGCGCGAGTGCAGAATGGCCGCAGTGGGCGAAGCGACGGCAGATGCGATGCGCCGCGAACTGGGCTGCGGCGTAAGTTTGATGCCTGAGCAGGCGAACGGGCGAGCGTTGGCGGAAGCACTTCTCGTCAACGAGAAGAATCCCTGCAACGTGAGCGTGCTCTATCCGTGCGCAGAAACAAGTCTGCCTGATTTCAAAGCAACGTGTGAACAGGCGGGGATCAAAGTCCAGCCGCTTGTCGTTTACCGGACCGAACCACTGAGCGTTGAGAATACCCGGCAGATTGTCGGCGCTGTGCGCGACTGGGATGCGATCGTGTTCTATGCACCCAGCGCCGTCAAGACCTTTGCGGCCGCCTTCGAGCCGCCGTACCCCTGCGAAATTATCGCCGCCGGAGCGACAACCGCCGGAGAAGTGTGTCGTGCCGGCGGATCGAAAGTGTGGATCGCATCGAGTCCGAAGGCCACGGATGTTCTTGCAGAGCTTCTACTTGCGCTGCAATGCAGAAACGTTGTGCATGTGTGTGAAGTTACAGCACAGAGGAGATAGGAACAGAGCATGATCGACAATGCTGAACCGAGCGTGAAGGATCACATCTCAACGGGACGAGAGAGTTTGCCCGGAATCGCCGCCGAGGGCAAGTTCGTTCGTGCGATGCGCGGCGAGAGCTTTGGCGTGCCGCCGGTGTGGCTGATGCGTCAGGCCGGGCGATACCTGCCGGAATACAACGCGATTCGCGGGAAGTACGATTTCATCACGGTGTGCCGCACTCCGGAGCTTGCCACGGAAGTTACGCTGCAACCGATTCGGCGGTTCGGATTTGACGCGGCGATTCTGTTCAGCGACATCCTGATTCCATTTATTCCAATGGGCGCCGGACTTTCGTTTGACAAGGGTCACGGCCCGCGCGTGGGGCGCCCGGTGCGGAATAGTGCTGACTTGAGACTGCTCAGAGAATTCGATCCGCGTGAAGAGCTTGCGGATGTGATCGAGGCCGTCCGCATGATTCGCACCGAATTGCGTCGCGAAACGGCGCTGATCGGTTTTTGCGGTGCGCCGTTTACGCTGGCGTGCTATCTGATCGAAGGTGGAAAACCCGATCCGTTCACGCATGTGAAGCGTCTCATGTACGGCGATCCGGCGGCGTTCAGCTCACTGATGGAGCGACTCGCAACCATGACGGCGGACTACCTGATCGCCATGTACGAAGCCGGAGCGAACACAGTGCAGTTGTTTGACACCTGGGCCGGAGTGCTCAGTGAGCGGGAGTATCGTGCCGTGAATCTCCCGGTAGTCAAGAAAATCATCTCCCGATTGAAGGACAAGCGTATTCCCAGCACCTATTTCGCGTTAAACGGCATGCACCTGCTTTCGGCCATCGATGAGACCGGCGCGGATGCAATTGGACTGGACTGGCGGATGCCGATTGATGCAGCGCGAAGAGTACTCAAAGGCAAAACCTTGCAGGGAAACCTGGATCCCATCGTATTGCTCACGAATGAGACGACGATTCGCCGAGAAACGCGCAGAGTCCTGAACGAAGCGCAAAACGGGCCATTCATTTTCAATCTGGGACACGGCATCCAACCGGACACGCCAATCGCATCGGTTGAAGTCATGCTGAATACCCTGCGGGAGTCCCGTTCATGAGTACGCATTTCTGGAATCACGAGAGCGAGCAGGAGATATTTCGTCTGGTCGAACGGCTGGATACTCGCGGTCCGCGTTATACTTCGTACCCAACCGTTCCCGTCTGGAAAAGTCAGCCGAATCCGGAGGCCTACCGTGCCGCGCTGGCTCAAACTGTTTCGGCGGGGAAACCGATAGCAGTTTACCTTCACTTGCCTTTCTGCAAGAGCCGCTGTCTGTACTGCGGCTGCAACTCGTACATTACACACGACGAGGCACGAATCTGCAAATATGCAGACGCCTTGATTGCCGAGATTGACTTGGTTTCGCAAGCGCTTGGCTCAACGGTGCAACATGCGCAACTTCATCTCGGCGGCGGCACGCCAACCTATGTTCCGCATGAGAAGTTGGAACAGATCTTGACGCGCGTGCTTGCCACATTTCCGCCAAGTGCAGATGCGGAAAACTCTATCGAGGTGGATCCGCGGGTCACGACGGACGCTCATCTCGAGCTGCTCGCCCGGCTCGGCTTCCGCAGAATCTCCGCCGGACTGCAAGACCTGAATCCCGAAGTGCAACGGGCAATCAGAAGAGAATTCAGCTTTGAGCAGATGAAGGAGTTTGTCACCCGGGCCCGTTCAGCCGGATTCACCAGTGTAAACGTCGATCTGATTTACGGATTGCCGCTGCAAACGCGCGCGTCGTGGTCGGCGACTTTGGAACGCGTTGCAGATCTCCAGCCCGACCGGCTTGCGTGTTTCGGGTATGCCCACTTGCCGGAGAAAATCAAGCACCAACAGGCCTTGCACGCGGAAGACTTGCCGTCATCACGCGAGCGGCTGAGCATGTTGCTCGATGCCAATCGCTACTTCGTGCAACTCGGCTATGTGGCGATCGGCATGGACCATTTTTCCCTACCCGACGATGACCTGTCAATTGCAGCGAAATCGGGCAAGTTGTGGCGGAATTTCATGGGCTATACCACGATTCGCGGGCTCGAATTGC
The DNA here is from genome assembly GCA_964529255.1 of uncultured Alphaproteobacteria bacterium. Lineage (GTDB taxonomy): Bacteria > Electryoneota > RPQS01 > RPQS01 > RPQS01 > CAZVXJ01. The sequence goes on from CAZGVT010000002.1 coordinate 6,576, forward strand.
TGGGGCTCGGCTGTTCCGGAATCAGCGAATTCACCGGACTCTTCTCCCAGAATATCACGCCACCGGATCTTTATGCCGAAGCGGTTCTGTCGGGAAGATTGCCCATTGAACGCGGACATGAGTTGGATTTTGCAGATCGCATTGTCAAACAGATCATCAATCATCTCATGTGCAATCTGGAGATTGAGATTCCGATAGAAGCCTACGCCGCGTCGCCGGAATTCGTCGAAGGGCTTGAGGCGGCCATGGACGCACTTGACGAATACGTTTCGGCCAATTTGCTGGAGCGAACTCCAAGAGGCTTTCGCGTGACCGCGCTCGGACAACTTTTTGTAAGGAATCTGGCAATGGTGTTCGACCGCTATCTGCCGGCGCAGAAGCACGTCACGTTTTCCCGCACGGTCTGAGGTATCGTGAATGAAAGCAGCCATCGTTCTGGTCAACATGGGCGGCCCATCGCGCAGGCAGGACGTGGAGCCGTTTCTTCGCGCCATTTTCCGCGATCCGGCAATTCTATCCCTGCCGTCGATTGTGCGCGAGCCGCTGGCAAGTGTGATCGCCGCCCGCCGGGCGCCGCATGTGGCCGATCGCTACGATTTGATTGGCGGTTACACGCCGCTGTTCCACTGGTCGGGAACTTTGCGCGCCGAAGTCAAACGGCGGATCGCGGCGGATGGAGACGACTCCGAAGTCGCTTACGCTTTTCGTTACATCTCGCCCACCATCCAAGAGACTTTGACCGCGCTGAAGCGGAAGGGAGTGACCGTGGCGCGCATCATTCCATTGTTTCCGCATTATACTCATACGATGACCGGTTCGGTCTTAAAGGAGACCGGGCGCGTTGCAGCCAAGGTGGGTCTGGAGTTCGTGTCTGTAAAGGATTGGGGACTTGACGACGACGCGCTGCGGATCTGGTCACGCTACCTTGCTGCGGCGATGCGCGAGGCCGGTGTTGGTGCGCGTGTGTTGTTTGTCGCGCACGGAATTCCACAACTCTACGTGAATCGGGGGGATGACTATCCGGACCGTGTATCGGCGACGGCAACCGCTTTGGCAAAAACGCTTCCCGCGGACACAGAGTGGTCGCTTTGCTATCAAAGCAAAGTCGGTCCGGTAAAATGGACGGGGCCCTATCTTGAGCGCGAACTCGCGCGCTTGGCAGCGAGTCCGGCTCCGCTGGTTGTGATGCCGCTCAGTTTCGTTGCAGATTGTCTTGAGACTTTATACGATCTGGACATTGTGGCGAAGCGGCGTGCGCAGGAGTTGGGCATTACTTCGTTCGTACGGGCGCGGGTGTTTAATGATGAGTCCGAGTTTGCCGCGATCATCGCGCGCCTGGCAAGGGAGCTGGAGCATGTCGCTTAACAATAGCAATCCGCAAGTCGTCGTCGTCGGTGGCGGCGTCGCCGGTCTGGCAACGGCGTTCATGATCCGCGAGCTGGGGCGTGAAGCGGGGCGCGAAGTTGCCCTGACGATTCTCGAAAGGCAGCAGGTATCAGGGGGATCGACTCGCACGGAAATCGTCGAGGGCTTCACG
>CAZGVT010000002.1:8122-21381 GCA_964529255.1 uncultured Alphaproteobacteria bacterium
TCACGTGTGAGTGGGGGCCGAACGGTTTTCTCGACAATGAACCGGCGACGCTGGACCTCGTCAAACGACTCGATCTCGAAAACCATCTCGTCAGAGCCAGTGAGCACGCATCCAAGCGATACATTTATCATCACGGCAAGCTGCACGAGGTGCCGTTGAATCCGGTCGCATTCTTAAAGTCGGACATTCTACCCGTAAGCGCGAAGCTCCGGATGGCGATCGAACCTGTGATTCCCGCTAAACGAAATGGAGCCGACGAGACCGTGTACGAATTTGGCTGCCGCCGGCTCGGAGAGACCTTCTCCGACTATCTTCTGGACCCGATGGTCTCCGGCATCTTTGCCGGGAATGTGCGCGAGCTTTCCTTGAAGGCGACATTTCCCAAGATGGTGGAAATGGAAACGCAATACGGTGGACTGATTCGCGCGATGATCGCCAAGCGCAAAGAGTCGAAGCGCAACGGAGCGCGCAACGGAGGACCCTCGGGACCCGGCGCTGTGCTGACGACGTTCCGCTCCGGCATGGGTGAGCTGACCGACACATTGGCGAAGCAATTCAAGGCGGAGATGCGGCTGTCGTCGGAGGTCGGCGGCGTGGAATTCGGCACGCGCACATTTACGGTGCGAAATTCAGCGACAACCTTGCAGGCGGATGCCGTGGTCCTGGCCTGCCCTTCGTACGTTGCGGCGGACCTTGTCGGTCAGATCGATTCCGGCACAGCAAACGCCTTGCGGGAGATTTCGTTTGCTCCCGTCGACGTCGTCTGCCAGGGATTTCCCAAGCAGCACATCGAATGCGAACTCGATGGCTTTGGTGTCCTTCTGCCTCGCGGCGAAGGTTTCAGAGTCCTTGGTTCGCTTTGGTGCGACGCGATCTTTCCGGGACAAGCTCCCGACGGCATGCACCTCGTGCGAACCATTGCGGGCGGCGCGCATGACCGGGGCATCACTAAGTTAAGCGAACCGGAGTTGAGAACGATGGTCGCAGGAGAGACAGAATCACTGTTGGCAACTCGCGGAGAGCCGGTGTTCACGAAGGTATTCCGGCATGAGCGCGGGATCGCGCAATATGTTGTCGGTCACATGGACAGAGTTGCGGCGACGGAAAAACTTGAAAAAAAACTACCCGGTCTGTTTTTTACGGGCGCGTCCTATCGCGGCGTGTCCGTGAACGGTTGTATCAAAGATGCGAACCGGGTTGCCCGTGAGTTCTGGGCCACTCAGGGAGTGAGGCGATGACCCTACTCATACATTCCATACTCCCGGCTTTGCTGCTTGCCGCGTACGGCGGACTGCTTGCCATGTGGGTCCAAACCTATCTGCGACCCGACGCTTATGCGGAGCGTCTTGCGCTGCGCTTTGGTTGGGTGACGCTGGTCGTCTATGCCGGATGGATGGCGCTATTGACTTTCGAACAGCGGCAGCTTCCGATTCTTACGGTTGGGCAGGTTTCGGCATTTCTGGGCCTGTTAATATGGGCGGACCAGATGTATGTGCATCAGCGAATCGCCCAGCGGTTATTGGTCGTGCTGCCGATTTGCGCCGTTCTGATTTTGCTCGTCGTCACGGTGGCCGCGGGGCTGAAACCGGAAGCCGTGCCCGAACCGATGCAGAAACCGTGGTCCGCTGTTCATATCACGGTCTCGCTTGCCGGAATTGCCATGCTGCTTGGCGGCGGGGTGTACGGCGCGGGGGCATTGCTACTGCACAGACAACTCGTAGGTAGAAAGTTCGGCAGGCTGTTCAGCTCACTGCCGCCGATGGAAGACATGCACAAGCTCCGCAGTTTTGCGCTCTATCTTGCCTGGCTGCTCATCACCGTGAGCCTAGGGTCATCCATCGTGTTCATGATGGTCGCCAACGAAGGCATGCCGACGTTTTTCTCACATTTGCACATCATGTTTGCGTTGTGGATTATTCTGTCGGTCGTCGCGCTTTCGGAACGGTTGAACTGGCTGGGCGATCGCCGGCAGGCGCGCTTATCGGTGGCAATTTCCGCTCTGATATTCCTGTTGTTGATGACCTCCGTGATAGAAATGTTCGGCGGAGGCCGGTCATGAAGCTGGAGATGATCGGTCTAAATCACCGTACTTCCGTACTGACGACTCGCGAACATGCCGCCATTGGACCGGACCGCCTGCCGGGAATCGTGGATCGACTGTTGAAAGAGGAGAACATCGAAGGCGTCGTAGTACTCTCGACCTGCAACCGGACCGAGATTTACATTTCGCCCACGTTCCACTTTCAGGATTCGCAACTCAGAACATTGTTTGCGGAAGTGTGCCGACTGAGCGATAGTGAGGTTGAGAGTGCATACCTCTATCGCGACAAACAGGCCGCCAGACAGCTTTTCCGCGTGGCATCGGGTCTCGATTCGCAAATGCTCGGTGAGATTCAAGTGCTCGCGCAGGTGAAGCAGGCCTATCAGACGGCACTGGAACTCGCCTGCACCACGGGCATCCTGAATCGCGTCTTCCTCCAGGCCATCGAGTGCGGCAAGCTCGTGAGAACGAGAACGGCAATCTCTCGCGGCGCGGTTTCCGTCGCAATGGCGGCAATCGAAGTTGCGAAGCGGATTTTCGGTGATCTCGCAAAACAAAACATTCTGCTCATTGGAGCGGGGAACACAACCAAACTCGCGGCAAAGTATTTGGCGGATGCGGGCGGGAAGTCGTGGCGAGTCATCAATCGCACCAAAGAAAGAGCGATCGAATTCGCGAACTCCATCGGCGGCATCGCTGTCGACTTCCCGGCGAGAGACGAAGAAATTGCCTGGGCGGATATTGTCGTCAGTGCGACTAGCTCTCCCGAAGCCATCGTCCGCGAACCGGTATTCAGATCGTATTTGAAAGAGCGCAAGCGTCCGCTCTTGTTTCTTGATCTCGCCGTGCCGCGCGACATCGATCCGAAAATCGGCGAACACGAGGCAATCTACCTGTATACGGTGGATGATTTCAAGGATCTTGTTGCGGCCAATGTCAAGCAACGTGAACAGGAGGCAGTTCGTGCCGAAAAGCTTGTCGCCGAACAGGTCGAGTCCTTTGACGAATGGTATCGCGAGAATCGGATCGCGCCGACGATTCAACAGCTGCAACTGGTTCTCGAATCCATACGCACGGCTGAGGTGGAGCAGCAGGCGCACCGATTCAGCGTCGATGCGCGCGAAGAAGTAGATCGCTTCTCCAAGTCCATGATGAGAAAGGTTATGAGCTTGCTCGTGGCGAATATGAAGCGCGCGAGCGTGGATCGTAACGATATTTCTCTGGCGCGTGCCGTGACCGTGGCGTTTTCGGGGAGCGATCCCAACAGTGTGCAACAAGTATTGGAAAAACTGGACCATGAGCTTTCCCACTGACCGACCGCGCCGCCTGAGGCGAACCGATAGTCTGCGCAACCTCGTGCGTGAAACCGTCTTGACCGCCGCGGACCTGATTCAGCCGCTGTTTGTCGTGCCGGGCAAACACGTCAAAAGAGAAATCAGCAGTCTGCCCGGACAATACCATCTGTCCGTCGACGAAGTCCCATTCGCCGCAGAGCAAGCCGCCAAAGCGGGCGTGCCGGGAGTTATTTTGTTCGGCGTCCCCAGCTACAAGGATGAAGTCGGCAGTGCGGCGTATGATGCCGAAGCCGAAGTGCAAATGGCGACCCGGGAAATCAAGCGCAACTTTCCCGAACTGCTTGTGATTACCGATGTCTGCCTTTGCGAATACACGAGCCACGGACACTGCGGAGTGATTGAACACGAAGCGGTGAATAATGACGCAACGCTCGAACTGCTCGCCCGGACTGCCGTCTCGCACGCGGAAGCCGGAGCGGATATTGTCGCGCCGTCGGACATGATGGACGGTCGGATTGGCGCCATTCGATCTGCACTCGATACGCGGGGATTTTTTGACACAGCAATTCTCTCGTACGCCGTGAAGTATGCTTCTGCTTACTACGGACCGTTCCGCATCGCCGTGGACTCCGCGCCGCAGTTCGGCGACCGTCGCGGCTATCAGATGGATCCGGCAAATTCACGCGAGGCACTTCGTGAAGTGGAACTGGACCTCGCGGAAGGTGCGGACATGATCATGGTCAAACCGGGAATTGCCTACTTGGATGTCCTGCGAACGGTCAAGGAGCGGTTTCAGCGGGTGACGGCTGCGTATCAGGTGTCCGGCGAGTACGCAATGATCGAGGCGGCTGCCGCAAAGGGCTGGATCGATCGCAAGCGACTTGTCCTGGAGACGCTCACCTGTTTCAAACGGGCCGGCGCGGACTTTATGCTATCCTATCACGCAACCGAGGCCGCTCAGTGGCTGAATCGGGGAAATTGAAGATGGAAACCGATGCCATCGGAAGCTCACGCAATCATCGAAGCGAAAAGACTAATGAGTGGTTTGCAAGGGCGCAAGAAGTGCTGCCGGGAGGAGTGAATTCTCCCGTGCGTGCGTTCAAGTCCGTCGGCGGCACGCCGCCCGTGCTGGTTTCGGCAAAGGGTTGCCTGTTGAAGGATGTTGACGGAAACGAGTTTATTGATTACATTGGTTCCTGGGGGCCGATGATTCTTGGGCACGGCCATCCGGCCGTATTGAAATCGATTGAGACGGCAATCCAGCGGGGCGTCAGCTTCGGCGCGCCATCCACGCCGGAAGTTGAACTGGCGGAGGAAATTGTCCGGCGCGTGCCGGGAGTCGAGAAGATTCGGTTCGTGAATTCCGGCACGGAAGCCACGATGAGTGCCGTGCGCCTCGCCCGGGCGGTAACCGGGCGAGATGTGATCATCAAATTCGCCGGTGGATATCACGGTCACGCCGACTCCTTTCTCGTTCAGGCGGGATCCGGAGCGGCAACGCTCGGACTGCCTGACAGTCCCGGCGTGACACAAGGCTCGGCAAAAGACACCCGGAATGCGATCTACAATGATCCGGATTCCGTCGCTGCGATTCTCCAAAGCGAACCCGGTAAGATTGCCGCTGTCATCGTTGAACCCGTGGCCGGAAATATGGGTTGTGTGCCGCCGGTAGCGGGGTTTCTCGAAGGGCTTCGTGCGCTGTGCAGCGAATCCGGTGCGTTGTTGATCTTCGACGAAGTGATGACCGGTTTTCGTGTGCATCGCGGCGGCGCGGTGGCACGGTACAACATCTCACCCGACCTGTTCACATTTGGAAAAGTTATCGGCGGCGGTCTTCCGGTCGGCGCATACGCCGGAAGGGCGGAGTTGATGAGTCGAGTGGCTCCGGAAGGACCGGTCTATCAGGCGGGGACGTTGTCGGGAAATCCGCTTGCCATGACGGCGGGACTGGCGACGCTTTCAGAACTGAGCGAAGATGTTTACGCTCGCATCGAGCGTGCGTCGCAGAGACTCGCAGATGGCCTCGTTGCGGCTTGCCGGGAAGCCGGAACTCCCGCGATGGTTCAACGCGTCGGGTCAATGCTGACGTTGTTTTTTGCGGATGCTCCTGTTCGAAATTACACAGATGCCAAGCGTGCGGATCATTTCAAATTCAGAAAGTTCTTCCATGCCATGCTCGATCGCGGAGTGTACTTGCCTCCCAGCGGATACGAAGCCTGGTTTGTGTCGCTTGCGCACGATGACGCCGTCATTGATCACACCGTCGCTGCTGCCCGGAGCGCGCTGGCCGAAATGGGATAGCTCGACGGGGTACGCGTTGCCACAATCTGCAAAGGAGTGTTAGCATGAAACCCGGAATGGCGGCCAGAGTACTGCGAAATCCCAAGCTGCCGTTCCGCCGTCATTTTCTGCTCTTTCTCATGATCTCGACGTTTGCCTGCGCCCAGCTTGCGTGGTGGGTGGTTTTTCAGATTAACGAAGGCAAGCGGATATCCCGAATTCAGCATGAACTCTGGTCAAGTGAAATGCGTGTGGCACAGCAGTACCGGCAAGTTGCTCCACCGGACGAGTTTGAGCCGTGGTTGAGGCATACGTTTCCCGATCTGGAGTGGGTTGCGGGGGATCACATCAAGCTGAAAGCCACCGCGATAGCGGAGCTTGACGACGTCGCCGGGCAGCGTGTGCGGATGTTCATCGGAGAGGGTGTATTCTTCGGTCTCTTGCTGCTGGGTGCCGTATTGTACATGTATCGCACGCTTCAGGAGGAGATTATTACCGAGCACCGGCAATCGGTCTTTCTGTCGGCGACTTCGCACGAATTGAAGACTCCGATAACGTCCCTTCGCATTTACCTTGACACAATGGTGGAGCGGGATCTTCCCGAAGCACAGCGACGGGAGATGCTGGAAATCATGCGGGCTGATTTGACGCGGCTGAGTGAATTGATCGAACGGCTGCTTCAGGCGCAGAAAGTGTTGGCCGGCGATCGCAAGCAGAATTTTCAGGTCATCGATCTCAGCGAGGAGACCGAGCGGGTCGTGCGCGCGTACCTCAACCGGATTGATCGGAACAGGTATTCCATAACCTATGACGCAGAATTTGGGATTCAGGCCCATGCGGATGCGGAACGCTGGCAGCTCGTTGTACGGAACCTGCTCGACAATGCGCTCAAGTATTCAATCTCCGGCGGCGCAATTGACGTATACTTGACAAGGCAGTTCGGCAAAGCTCGATTAACCGTAACGGATCAGGGGCAGGGATTCGATCCGTCGCAGGCGGAACGCATCTTTCAACGCTTCTACCGGGTCGGTGATGAAGAAACGCGGGAGACTCAAGGTGTAGGATTAGGACTTTATCTCGTACGCGAAATCGTTGAGTCATTTGATGGTACAGTAAAGGCCGAAAGTCAGGGTATCGGCAAAGGGGCGAAGTTCACGGTAGAGTTTCCGACAGCCGAGGCGACAAGTGACTGAGAAGATTCTAATCGTCGAGGATGAAGATCATATCGCCGCCGGACTCAAGTTGAATCTTGAGGCGGAGGGATTTGCGACGTCTCGTTCGGCGGACGGACTCAAGGCGTTGACCACCATCCGGGCGGGCGGATTCGATCTGGTGATTCTTGATGTAATGCTGCCCGGGATGAACGGATTCGATGTCTGCGACCGGGTTCGCGCGGACGGTAATCACATTCCGATTCTCTTTCTCACCGCCAAGGACGGCGAGGACCAGCGTATTCACGGGCTGGAACTGGGCGGCGACGATTATATGACCAAGCCGTTCAGCGTGCGAGAGCTGGTTCAACGCGTGCGGGCAATACTGCGGCGGAGAGAGTGGTACGGGAAGCAGCCGAGCCAGGGGATGGTCATCAAGTTCGGTGGCAACCGCGTGGATTTCGGCTCCTACAGCGCATCTACTGCACAGGGGGATGTCGCGCTGACTCAAAAAGAGTGCATGCTGCTCAAACTCCTTGTCGAGCATGAGGGCAAGGTAGTCAGCCGTGATCAGATTCTGGAGACGATCTGGGGGTATGACCGTTACCCGTCGACCCGAACCATTGACAACCTGATCCTGCGGCTGCGGAAGTACTTTGAGCTGGATCCCAAGCAGCCCAGGCACTTGCACTCGATATATGGAGCGGGCTACAAATTCACCGCTCAGCCTCATTAGTTTTGGGCCGGTTGGGCGGCGGGGGAGCGGCTAACCGGGCTAAATACGCGCCTCTTGGTCGTATTTAGGACGCTGTCGTATTTCCCTATTTGTTAATGTTTTCACAAGCGAAGTCGTGCATCCTATTCTTCACAATAGTGTTGCATCTGTGGCCCAAAGTCCCTACATTATCGGTACTAAGGCCTGCCTCCGGAGGTGCGCTTTGCGGAGGCTCGGAACCCGTGAACAGGAAAAACTCTCTGAATGCGTGCGATGAGTTTTTGTCGCTCGGTACTGGAGCAAGACCGATACTTCGGCCAAGGACTACCCTTGGCCGAATTTATTTGTCGACCAAAGTGGTCAGATTTAAAAAGGCATCATGAGTATCGTTGAGTCCGTCTCGCAGAACGGCCTGTACAAACTGGTCGTCAATGAACACTGGTGCAAGGGGTGCCGGATCTGCGTTGATCTCTGCCCCACAAAGACCTTGGACATGGTGGCATCGCCCGATCGCTGGGAAGGTGTCATTGTGAAGGTGGTCAATATGGAAGCGTGTAATGGCTGCGGAATCTGCGAAGTGGAATGCCCGGATTTTGCGATCGCGATATTTGCCGACAAGAAGAAACCCGTGAAAGCGTAGAGGACAGAGCAGCATGAAAGGTCGCGAACGAGCGTTCTGGGCAGGGAATGAAATCATAGCGGAAGCTGCACTCCGCGCCGGTTGCACTTTCTACGCCGGTTACCCGATTACCCCGTCTTCGGAGATTGCCTCGCATCTGTCGTTACGACTTCCCCAGGTTGGCGGCGTGTTCATACAGATGGAAGACGAAATCGCTGCCATGGGAGCCGTCATCGGCGGATCGATTGCCGGGGCGAGGGCAATGACGGCAACCTCGGGGCCCGGCTTCTCTTTGAAACAGGAGAATATCGGCTATGCGGTGATGACGGAAACTCCCTGCGTCATCGTTGACGTGCAACGGGGCGGGCCCTCCACCGGACTCCCTACAGCGCCGGCCCAAGCCGATATCATGCAAGCCCGCTGGGGTACCCACGGCGACCATTCGATCATCGCATTGACCCCGCTGTATCCGGCGGAAGTCTACCGCGAGACGGTTCGCGCGTTTCATCTCTCCGAAGCCTTCCGCACACCGGTGATGCTGCTCATCGATGAGATCATCGCTCACACAACGGAGAGCTTTATTGTCCCGACGATGGAAGAGTGCGGGCCGATGCTCACCCGCGAACAGTATATGAATACACCCGGGATTTCGACCTATCGCCCGTTTCTCGATTTCTATCAGGGAAAGCCTTTTCATGTCACCGGGCTGTCGCATACGGAATCCGGACTTCCGACCACTCGACCCGATGCGGTACAGGCAGGCATCGAGCATCTCGTCAACAAGATCGAAAGCAAACAGAAAGAGATCGAACGCAACGAAGAGTATTTGTTGGATGATGCCGAAATCGCGGTGATTTCTTTTGGGTCGCCCGGAAGGGCGGCCAAGGCGGCGGTGGATGCTGCGCGGGAAAAAGGGATCAAAGCCGGTTCATTCAGACTGATTACCTTCTGGCCCTTTCCGACCGACACCGTACGGAGGCTCGTCGACCGCGTGAAGGCGGTGGTGATCCCTGAAATGAACATGGGTATGTTACGCGGGGAAGTTGAGCGCGCGGCGATGCGGCGCGACGTGCAATTGAGGGGTGTGAATTGTGCCGGTGGTGTTCCAATTGAACCCGAGCAGGTCTTGGCTGCAATAGAGGAGGTGCACCGTGGCGTTTGATTATTCTTCCTGGATGCGCCCGCAAATGCTGCCGCACCTCTGGTGTCCGGGTTGCGGAATTGGGATTGTGCTCAAATCCGCAATTCGCGCCATGGAGACCTGCGGATGGTCGCAGAGCGATATCGGATTTGTGTCCGGGATTGGCTGCACTTCGCGCGCTCCGGGCTATGTGAATCTCAATACGATGCACACCACTCACGGACGCGCGCTGACCTTTGCCACAGGTCTGAAGCTGGCCGCACCGGGAAAAAACGTGGTGGTGATGGCCGGGGACGGCGATTCCGCGGCGATTGGCGGCAATCACCTGATCCATACATGCCGTCGCAATATCGATATTACGCTGATCATCGTCAACAACGAGATCTATGGCATGACGGGCGGACAATTCTCGCCGACGTCCCCGGAGGGAACGCGCGCCGCCACGGCACCCTACGGAAATATCGATCCGTCATTTGATCTATGTAAACTGGTCATTGCGGCCGGCGCGACTTATGTTGCTCGGGGCCATGTCGGTAACGGCGTCTTTCTCGAAAAGCTGATTAAGGGCGGGTTCCAGCACAGAGGGTTCTCGGTCATTGAAGTGATGGCGAACTGCCACACTCAGTATGGCCGCCGCAACCAGCATCCCGATCCGGCCGAACTGGTTCAGCACATCGCGTCGCGCGCCGTGACGAACTCGCAGTGGGAAAAGCTCACCGCGGAAGAGCGAGTCGGGAAATTCCCCATCGGCGTACTTCACAAGGATACGAGCAAACCCGAGTATTGCGAACATTACGGTGAACTGCAGGCGCGCGCCATGGAAAAGGCCCGCGCCGCGGCGATGAAGATTGTCGAGTCGGAGTCGGTCAAACCGAAGACTTCGGCGCTGGGAGCGCAGACGAATGAGAACTGAAATCCGGTTCGCCGGCGTTGGCGGTCAAGGAAACATTCTCGCCGGGGAATGGGTGGCGCTTGCCGCTCATGAAATGGGGATGCACGCCCTGCAAAGTCCGACCTACACCGCACAGGTGCGCGGCGGCCCGACGAGCGTGGATGTGCTGATTTCCGACAGGGAGATTGTCTATCCGCGACTGACAAGCATCGACTTCTTTCTCTGTCTGGCGCAGGGCGCCTGGGATGTTTTTGCCAGGCAATTGAAGCCGGATGCCGTGATTGTGCTCGATCCGAATCTGGTACACAAAGTTGGAAACGGAACGCAGAAGGTTCATGCGATTCCGATTGTTCAGGTCACCAAAGAGTCGGTCGGCAAACCGGTCTACACCAGCGCCGTCGTGTTGGGCGTGTTTTGCAGGCTGACGAACGCGATTCCGAAAGAAGAGATGCTTCGTATTATTGTAGAAAACGCTCCGCATGGCACCGTCGAACTGAATCTCAAGGCGTTTCACGCGGGCTGGTATGCAGCGGAGGGTAATCAACCGGTGGCGCGAGACGAAATCGCGAGCAAGTTCGTGGAGTCGATCTAAAATGGAAGGCTACTTGATTCATCGCGCGGAGCGCATTGCCCAGGGGCTCACGGAGTTCTGGGTGGAAGCTCCGCTTGTCGCACGGAAGCACCGCGCCGGTCAGTTTATCATTCTTCGCCTGCATGATCACGGGGAGCGAATTCCGCTGACGGTGGTGCAATGCAGGCCTGAAGAGGGAACGATCCGGCTGATTGTCCAGGCCGTTGGCCGCACGACAATTGACCTCGAAAAATTGGGCGCCGGAGATCGTATTTTGGATGTAGTGGGTCCGCTGGGCAGACCGACCGACATTGAAAACTGGGGAACGATGATTGCTATTGGCGGCGGAGTGGGCTGTGCTCCGCTGTTGCCGATTGTCAAAGCCGCAAAGGCGGCGGGAAACCGCGTTGCCGCAATCGTCGGGGCGCGCAGCAAGTCGCTGTTGATTCTCGAAGATGAGTTTCGCGCCGTTTGCGACGAGGTGCGCGTGGCCACGGATGATGGAAGTTACGGTGAGAAGGGTCTGGTCACCGACACGCTGCGCAAGTGGCACAACGAGGGCGGAAACTTTGAGCAGGCGATTGTCGTTGGGCCGGTAATCATGATGTCCGCCGTTGCCAAGTTGACCAAAGAGCTTGGCATTCCCGCACTGGCGTCGCTTAATCCAATCATGGTGGACGGCACGGGCATGTGCGGAGCCTGCCGCGTAACGGTCTATGATGAGACGAGATTCGCCTGTGTAGAAGGTCCGGAGTTTGACGCACACGGTGTGGACTTTGAAGAGTTGATGCTGCGGAATCGCTCGTATGCGGAGCTTGAACTAGAGGCGAGAAAACGGCAATATTCGCATGTCTGCAAGCTCACTCAAGTCACGGAAGCTGCAAATGTCTGAGCTGCCCAGAAATAAGAAAGTTCATCTGCCGCGTGTCAAGATGCCTGAAGTCGAGGCGGACGTGCGCGTACAGAGCTTCATGGAAGTTCCCTTGGGATATGACGAAGCATTGGCTAAAGCGGAGGCCGAACGCTGTCTCGATTGCAAGCATCCCAAGTGTGTCGACGGTTGCCCGGTCAACATAAATATTCCGAAATTCCTGAAAGAAATTCGTACCGGTCAATTTGAAGAGGCGGCAAAGACACTGCGGGAATCGAATTCACTGCCGGCGATCTGCGGCCGGGTCTGTCCGCAGGAGGAGCAATGTGAATCGCGCTGCATCGAAGGCATCCGGCACGACCCGATCGCCATCGGCAATCTGGAGCGGTTCGTGGCCGATTGGGAGCGCACGCACTCGGCCATTCCGCTGCCTCATATTCCGCCGCCGACGGGCTTCCGTGCGGCGGTGGTCGGTTCGGGACCCGCTGGATTAACGGTCGCCGGAGAGCTGGCAAAAATGGGTCACAAGGTCACGGTCTTTGAGGCGCTGCATCGTCCGGCCGGAGTCCTTGCGTATGGCATTCCGGAATTTCGTTTGCCTCGCATCATCGTGAACTCGGAGCTGGACTACATCAAGCGGCTCGGAGTGGAATTCGTGTTTAACGTGGTTGTGGGAGTAACGGTGACGCTGGACGAGCTGTTTGCCGAAGGCTACCACGCGATTTTTATCGGCACCGGCGCGGGATTGCCGAAGATGATGAATGTTCCCGGCGAGAACCTCGTCGGTGTGTTCAGCGCCAACGAGTTCTTGACGCGAGTGAATCTGCTGGGCGCTTCACATTTTCCGGAGTATGATACGCCGATTCTGCATGCCAGGCATACGGTCGTCGTCGGTGGCGGGAATGTGGCGATGGATGCCGCGCGTGTCGCCAAACGCTTGAATCAAAATCGCGTCACGCTGGTTTATCGCCGCTCAATGGAAGAGCTTCCGGCCCGCCGCGAAGAAGTCCACCACGCTCAAGCGGAGGGCATCGAGTTCAGTTTACTCTGCAATCCGACGCGAGTGCTTGGCAACGAAGCGCACAGGCTCACGGGCATTCAGTGCATTCGCATGGAACTTGGCGAGCCTGACGACTCCGGTCGGCGAAAACCGGTACCGGTTAAAGGCAGTGAATTTGTCCTGCCGTGCGATACGGTTATTGTCGCGATTGGAAATGCTCCGAATCCGGTCCTGACCAAGGCAACTCCCGATCTCGAATTGACAAAGTGGGGCACGATCAAGGCCGATCCGGAGACCGGTGCGACGTCACGACGCGGCGTCTACGCAGGCGGTGATATTGTGAGCGGTGCGGCGACGGTGATTCTGGCGATGGGAGCGGGGAAGATTGCGGCCAAGTCGATGCATGAGTATTTTCAAACTCTGGGAACGAACGGCAAGTCGCCCGGGCCCGGAGGGATAAATAGCTGATGGAAGAAATTTCCAAAATTATTCCGTACGGTATCGGAATTGGCACGCTGCTTTTTGGCGCGATGCTCGTGACGCTCCCGCTTCTGCTAAGTCCGCGCAGTAGAGGTAAACTGCGGGATACCACCTACGAGAGCGGCGAGCCGGTCATCGGCGAAGCATGGGTGCAGTTCCACGTGCAGTATTACATCTATGCACTGGTGTTTGTTGCCTTCGAC
>CAZGVT010000002.1:21391-21638 GCA_964529255.1 uncultured Alphaproteobacteria bacterium
CGACGTGGAAACAGCGTTTATCGTGCCGTGCGCGACCGTGCTTCGCTCCGCCGACAGTTGGCTTCCCACGATTGAAATTGTGATATTCCTGGCGGTGCTGAGTCTCTCGTTGATCTATGCGCTGAAAAAGAAGGTGCTCGAATGGAAGTGAACAGGTCGCCGATGCCGGAGGGAAGTGATATCCCCGATGATGCCAACGAGACGGTTCCGCCCATTGTGCGCTTCCTGCCATTGGAGAAGGCGCTCG
>CAZGVT010000002.1:21648-25442 GCA_964529255.1 uncultured Alphaproteobacteria bacterium
ATCTGGCTCGCGCAAATTCGCTGTGGCCGCTCACGTTTGGAATTGCCTGTTGCGCAATTGAGATGATGGCGGCGTCGGCAAGCCGGTATGACACCGACCGTTTTGGGGCCGGAGTGTTTCGCAATTCCCCGCGTCAGGCGGACTTGATGATCGTCGCGGGAACCGTGAATGTAAAGATGGCTCCCATCGTGCGAAGACTTTACGAACAAATGCCGTCGCCGAAGTACGTGATTGCGCTCGGTTCCTGCGCAATCTGCGGCGGGCCCTTCGATCAACCTGAAAACTATGCGGTCGTTCTGGGAGTCGAAAAAGTCATTCCGGTCGATGTCTTCGTTCCCGGCTGTCCGCCGCGTCCGGAGGCACTCTTGAACGGGATATTTGAATTGCAAAAGCGAATCAAATCGGGCCAGGCGCATGTCCGTGACCACTGATCCGGGAATTCCGGCGATGTTTGCGCCGTCCAAAGACGAGCGTTATCCGCGCGCTATCGGCGAGTTATTGTCGTCTGCCGGAGCGCGCGAAATTGCCGATTCGGAGTACTCCAAAACCGGCGTGCATCTCGATGCGGTTATTGATGCGGGCAGTTTGCATGCCGCATGTGCGGCACTGCGTCAGCAGCGCTTTGCGTTGGAATGTGTGCTTGGGCTGCACCGTCCGCCCAATATCGATGTAGTTTATCTGTTTCGGCCGTTCGAATCCGGCCAGCGCGTTCGGCTCCGCGCCACGCTGCCTGAGAATGCTGCCGAGATGCCGAGTCTCGCGTCTGTATTTGCGGGAGCAGACTGGTACGAGCGCGAGATCCACGACATGTTCGGCGTGCATTTCACAGGACATCCACATTGGGCGCCGCTGCTTCTGCCGTACGGATTTAAACATCATCCGCTGCGCAAGGATTTCCACGGGGCGCCGGTGGTTGTTGGTGAGGCGGATCACGAACTTGAAGAGTTCAGCGCCGACATAAGTTTTGCCAAGGGCGTCGCCGGTCCGGAGCAACGCGATTTCTTCCTCAATATGGGACCGCAGCATCCCTCGACGCACGGTGTCTTGCGCATCCTGCTTCATGCGGAGGCGGAACAGGTTCTCGGCGGCAGATGCCATCTGGGTTACAGCCATCGCGGGACGGAGAAGGCGGCGGAGAAAAAGCAATATATTCAATTCTTGCCCTACACCGACCGGATTGACTATCTTGCGCCGCTGAATTACAATTGGGGATACGCCGCCCTGCTCGAACGGGCGACGGGCATCGAATCCACTCCGCGCGCACAGGCGATTCGTATTATCATAGGAGAGTTCGGCAGAATTGCCTCGCACCTCGTGTGGCTCGGTACCTACCTGCTCGATCTTGGCGCGATTACGCCGTTTCTTTATTGCTTTGAAGACCGCGAAGAAGTACTCACGCTCTTCGAGAAAATTACCGGGCAGCGGATGACCACTTCGTACATCGTTGTCGGCGGCGTGCGCAATGACGTGCCGGCGACATTCGGATCGGAAGCGGTCGCGCTTGCCAAGCGATTGCGCGCGAAGTTGCCGGACTATTGGAAACTGATTCTGGACAATGAGATTTTTATCCAGCGTACCCGCGGCGTCGGAGTCATTACGGAAGTGCAGGCGCGGGACTTCGGCGTAACCGGGCCGTCGCTTCGGGCAAGCGGCATCGCTTTCGATTTGCGCCGTCACGAACCTTACGCGGCGGAGTACGCCGAACTCGACTGGACGATCCCGATTGCCGAAGGCGGAGATTGCCAGGCGCGCTCGATTGTGCGCATGCACGAAATGGAACAGTCATTCTCACTGATTGAACAGGCGGCGGACAAACTCGGCGACGGACCCAGCCGGTCGAAAATCCCGCGCAATCTTAAAGTTCCGGCGGGCGAATACTATTCGGCTACCGAGGGTCCGCGCGGCGTCGTTGGCTGGTATCTGGTCTCCGATGGCGGAATGACTCCATACCGTCTGAAGATCAGGATTCCGTCCTTTGCAAATTTGCACGTTGTTGAGACTTTGCTTCCCGGTCATCGCGTGGCGGATGTGGTCTCCATACTGGGTAGTCTGGACGTTGTGATTCCGGAGATCGACCGATGAGCGCCGTTGAGATTATCATTCGAATGGTTATTGCGTTCGGCGCGGTGATTACGTTTGTCACCGTGAACGCACTCTTTCTCGTTTGGCTGGAGCGCAAGGTATCGGCGGCGATGCAGCGAAGGCTGGGTCCGATGGAAGTTGGACCGTTTGGATTGCTGCAAACGCTGGCCGATGCCGCGAAACTTTTGGGCAAAGAGTTGATCACACCGACCTCCGTCAGCCGAACAGTGTTTTTTGCCGCTCCGGTGATCGCATTTCTCCCGGCACCGTTGCTTGTGGCCGCCATACCCATTGCGGAAGGAGTCGGCGTCAGCGATCTCAGCGTTGGCGCGTTGTACCTCCTGGCGATCAGCAACATTGCTTTACTCGGAATTCTGATGGCCGGATGGTCCTCCAACAACAAGTACTCGCTGCTGGGGGCCATGCGGGCGGTCGCGCAGAATATTTCCTACGAAATCCCCATGCTGCTGTCGCTGGTCGCGGTTGTGATCATGGCAGGTTCCATTAAGCTGAGTGAAATTGTCTCCGCGCAGTCGCCGGTTCCCTTCGTTGTGTTCCAGCCGGTTGCGTTCATTATCTACTTTGTTTGCAGCGTCGCGGAAAGCAACCGGACGCCATTTGACATCCCCGAGGCCGAATCGGAACTGGTCGCGGGCTATCACACGGAATTCACGGGGATGAGATTCGCCCTGTTCTTCCTGAGTGAGTATACTCAAGTGTTCGTGCTGTCCGCTGCGGTGACGCTGTTCTTTCTGGGTGGCTGGAACGGTCCTGTATTGCCCGGCCCGGTCTGGTTTTTCCTCAAGACCTATCTGGTCATTTTCGTGGTGATGTGGCTGCGCTGGACCTACCCGCGCATGCGTGCGGATCAACTGATGAATTTCAACTGGAGATTTCTGTTGCCGCTGTCGATTATCAATCTCCTCGTGTCGGCGATACTCTATCGAGGTGGATTTCCCGGATGAGCAAGTTCGTTACGGCAGTCGGTAGTCTCCTTTCCGGTCTCGGAGTGACCTTCCGCACGATGTTGCGTCGGCCCGTGACCATCCGCTATCCACACGAGCCTGTTCCGGTCGCGCCGGGTTACCGCGGACCCGTGCATCTGATTACCGAAGGCGAGCCGGAAACGCATAAGTGCGTCGCATGCCTCGCGTGTCAACGTATCTGTCCCACCGGCGCGATTCCCGTCCTGACGGTTGCAAAGAACGACCAGAACAAAAATGTGCCGGTGGACTTTGTCATTGACGATGCGCTTTGCTGTTACTGCGGTCTGTGCGTCGAGGTCTGTCCGACCGAGGCTCTGGAGCACACGAGTGTTTCCGACACTGCGGTGCAACAGGCGAGCGTGCTGCGCCGCACGATCTTGAAGGAACAGGTTATTACCGGAGACAATGATCCGGTAGCCAAACGGGCGGAGCAAAGATAATGGACTCCTTTCTCTTCCTTGCCGGCGGAGCCGTCGCCCTTGCCGGGGCATTGATTACCGTTGTCGCCAAGCACGTCTTTCACTCCGCCTTGGGGTTGGCGATTGCTCTTGCGGGAACGGCGGGACTGTTCGTACCGCTAAACGGCGAACTCATCGCGGTTGTGCAGATCCTGGTTTATCTCGGCGCGGTTGCGACGGCGATTGTGTTCATTCTTATGCTCTCGCCGCCATACTATCTGCAAAGGCCGAAGCGCAATCCGTGGAAAATGCTCGCAGCGGCAATCAT
>CAZGVT010000002.1:25452-49634 GCA_964529255.1 uncultured Alphaproteobacteria bacterium
TGCGACGGCTTTCGTACTTCCGCTGGGTTGGAATGCGATCGCTCACAGCTGGGGAATATCCGGGAAGGCGACGACAACCGTAACGGTCCAGCAAATCGGCCAATCCATGTTGACGGAGTTTGTGTTTCCGTTCGAGATTATTTCGCTGGTCCTGACAGTTGTGATCATCGCCGCCATCGTGATTGCGCGGGACCTGCCCGCGAACCGATCTCAAACTGTGGAACGTGAGAATAGCGAGCCAGAAAGCACTGAAACCGTGACGCCGCAGGCGCTGGAGGTGGAGTGATCATGCCGAACCTCGGAGCCTACCTTGTCATTTCGACCCTGATGTTCTCCTGCGGTGTCTTTGGTTTGATGGAGCGGCGCAATCTCGTCGGTCTGCTGATCGCACTCGAATTGATGTTGAATGCCGCGAATATCAATTTCATGGCTTTCAACTACTATCTCGCGCCGGAATCCGTTGCGGGTCAGGTCATGGCGCTGTTTGTCATCGGACTCGCTGCCGCCGAAGCCACGCTGTTTCTGGCGATCGTATTCGCAGTTTTTCGTCATTACCGGTCAATCAACATTGAAAAAGTCGATCATTTGCGCGGATAAGGACGCATGGAGTCGTTGAACGTACAATTGGCCGTCGCAGCCGTACTCGCACCGCTCGCGGCGTTTGGACTGATTGTCGCCTTTATGCTGCGCGCGCGCATCGCGGCCAGATGGACAGCGTTGGCGGGAATCGGAACAAGTCTGGTCAGTTCATCCATATTGCTGTGGAAAGTGAGCAATCCTGCTTTTCGTGAAACATGGACATTCGAGTGGCTGCAAACGGGAGACTTTCATTTTACGGTGGGAGTATTGCTTGATCCGCTCTCGCTTGTAATGCTCTGGGTCGTGGCGGTGATCGGTTTCCTCGTGCAATGGTATTCCTTCTCTTACATGGAGCATGACGAGCGGCAGGGAAAGTTCTTTGCTTTCATTTCGCTCTTCTGTTTTGCCATGATGGGCTTCACGATTGCTCCAAATCTGTTTCAGTCGTACATGTTCTGGGAGCTGGTCGGCCTCGGATCCTATCTGCTTATTGGATTTTGGAGTCATCTACCCTCCGCCGCGACGGCTGCGCGTAAGGCCTTTGTGATGACTCGGCTCGGCGATCTCGGTTTCTTTGCCGCGATACTTGTTGGCTTCACTTTACTCGGAACCGTTGACTTCGGTAAGCTTGCCGAGGGCTCGATGGCGGCCGCGTGGTTGCAGCCTCTCGCGGGGGGTGACGTTGCTATGTGGGTCTCCATCGGGTTGTTTCTCGCGGTGGCCGGAAAGAGCGCGCAGTTTCCGCTCTACGGTTGGCTGCCAGACGCGATGGAAGGCCCAACGCCGGTGAGCGCATTGATTCATGCGGCGACAATGGTTGCCGCCGGTGTCTACCTGCTCGCGCGCACCTCATTCATACTCCTGATGGGCAGTGAAGCCGCGACAATGGCCTGGCATGCGCTGGCGGCTGTGGCCATGCTAACCGCACTCATGTCAGGTGGCGTCGCCGTTGTGCAGAGTGACATCAAGCGCGTGCTCGCGTATTCGACCATCAGCCAATTGGGCTACATGGTCGTCGGCATCGGTACCGGTGCGGCCGTTGCCGGCATGATGCACCTCTTTACTCACGCATTCTTCAAAGCACTACTCTTCTTGACGTCCGGCGCATTCATTCACGCCGCGCACTCCAACAACATCGCCGACATTGCCCGTGCAGGCGGAAGGAAAATGAAACTTGCCATGCTGTCGCTGATCGTCGGATCGCTGGCACTGGCAGGAATCTTCCCGTTCGCAGGATTCTATAGCAAAGACGCAATTCTTGAGCATCTGCTTGTCGAGGGACACTATGTATTGTTCGCATGCGCGCTCGCAGGAGTGCTGCTGACCGCCTATTACATGTTCCGCGTCGTCTTCCTGATGTTGCAGATTCCGGAGGAGAGTCATGGCCACGCGCTGCATACCGGGTCATGGATGGTTCTGCCGTTGTCGGTGCTCAGTGTGGGAGCAATCGTTGCCGGAAATGTCTGGAATCTCTCGGTCAAACATTGGTTCTCGCTGCCGGAGGGCGAGCACCACTCGGCGGTCCTCTGGACGATTACTCTATCCACCTTATGTGCGCTTGCGGGTATCGCCTATGCCTGGCGTGTCTTCTATACGCGAACCGCGGCGGATCCAATCGGTCAGTTGCCGCGGTTGGCCAGAGTGCTTAGCGAGAAATGGTATCTCGACTGGGCCTACGACAAATTCGTACACTCGTTTTATTTGCCATTCACTGCACAGCTTCGGCGATTCGAGTTGGGAGTCATCAAAGGTGCGCTGGATGGAATCGGTGCCACCTGCATGAATATCGGCCGTGGTTTTGCCAAGCTGCAATCGGGCGAGTTGCAGCAATACCTTGGATTGATGTTCGCCGCGGCCGCCGTGGTGCTGTTCATTTTGATGAAGGGTTGAGCCGTCTGCTATGGAGTCGATTCCACTTCTTTCGCTGATTCTCCTTTGTCCCACCGTTGGTGTGCTGACCATCCTTTTCGTGCCGGAAAGGAACGAACAACTCGTGCGCCGGATTGCGCTGACGGTTTCGCTGATCGCCTTCGCGCTCGCGTTGGTTGTTTATACGCGTTACGACCACGCGCTCGGTGGATTTCAGTTCGATGAGCAGTATGCATGGATGCCGGCGCTGAATTCCACTTATCATCTGGCTGTGGATGGCGCCGGAGTGACGCTGGTGCTCCTGAACGCAATTGTGATGCTGACCGGAGTCATCACGTCCTTCTCCATATCGTTCCGCGTCAAAGAATATTTCGCGCTGTTCCTCCTGTTGGTCGCGGGAGTTTTCGGCAGCTTCACCTGCCTCGACATGCTGCTCTTTTTCATCTTCTTTGAAGTGGCAGTGCTGCCGATGTATTTGCTGATTGGCATTTGGGGATCGACGAACAAAGAATACGCCGCGCTGAAACTGACGGTGATGTTGTTGGCGGGTAGCGGACTCGTGTTTGTCGGGATGATTCTCACCTATTTCTCGTCCGCCGTTCGCACGTTTGACTTTATCGTGCTGCGCGATCAGGGCATGATTTCCTCGAATATGCAGGACATCATCTATCCGCTGATGTTGCTGGGATTCGGCACGTTGGCCGCAATTTTCCCGTTGCACAACTGGTCTCCCGACGGTCACGTTGCCGCTCCGACCGCAGTCTCGATGTTGCATGCGGGCGTATTGATGAAGCTGGGCGCATACGGCGTGCTAAGATATGGCATTGAACTCTTCCCGGCGGGTGCGGACGGCTGGTCGACCTTTGCCGCAGTGCTTGCCGCGAGCGGCGTCGTTTATGGCGCGCTGGTCGCGGCACAGCAGACCGACTTGAAATTCATGATCGGTTACTCGTCAGTGTCGCACATGGGTCTCGTGATGTTCGGCCTTGCCGCCGGCACTTCCTACGCGATCAGCGGCGCCGTATTTCAGATGTTCGCGCACGGCATCATGACGGCGCTGTTCTTCTCCGCCGTCGGCTACATTTACGAACAGACGCACACTCGGGATGTTAACGACTACGGCGGCCTGGCCAAACGCGCGCCGTGGATTTCCGTTTGCTTTATCCTCGCCGGACTCGCCGGTGTGGGCCTTCCGGGACTGTCCGGCTTCCCGGCGGAGTTTATGATTTTCGTCGGCGCATACGAAAAGTATCCGATCTTGACATTGATCGCTGTTCCGAGTCTTGTGTTCGGTGCCTTCTACATGCTCAGGGTGTTGCAGCGCGTCTTCTTCGGACCGGAATCCGGTTGTACGCATGAAGTTCAGGACTTGCGCATCTTCAGTGGAAGTGCGCGCGTGAGTCTGGCGGCGATGATCGTGCTCTTCGGTTTGGCGCCGCGACTACTCAGCGACATCATCGGCATCTACACGCGAGGAGCGTTCCCATGGTGATGAATCTGCTCCCCGAGATCGCCTCCGCAGCCGGAATCCTGATGATCTTTGTCTTGTGCCTGTTTGAGAATTTTTCGTCGGAGAAAACGCGCTGGATGGCCGTCATCTGGTCGGCGGTGATGGTGGTTTGCACGATTCTGGCGGCACACGAACAAGCGATGCTGTTCTCGAACAGCTACCGCATCGACGCGTATTCGCAGTTCTTTAAACTGCTGATCGCCGTCGGGCTCGGATTAAATGCGCTGGTTGGCTGGCCGCTGCGTTCGATTCCCGGACCACAGCGGAATGAGTACTATCTGCTCTTCTTCTCGGCAGGTCTGGGCATGATGCTACTCGCCAGTGTCTACAATTTCCTTGTGCTCTATTTGGCGATGGAGCTGACGTCCTATTCGTTGTATGCGATGGTGGGAATGCGCCGCGACCGAACGGAGGCGGTTGAGAGTACGGTGAAATACTTTCTGGTCGGCGCAGCATCCAGCGCGATCGGGCTGTACGGACTGAGCTTTATCTATGGCGGAGTTGGCGCGATGGGCTTCGGTGAATTGGTCACCGCACTGCAATCGCATGGCGCCGCGCTGGGTCTGGTGGTGCCGGGTCTGGTCATGGTATTCAGCTCGTTCTTATTCAAGCTCGCGGCGTTTCCGTTTCACGTTTGGGCACCCGATGCGTACGACGGGGCCGCTTCTTCGGTGGCGATGTTTCTCGCTTCCGTGTCCAAGCTTGCGGGAATCGCGGCGTTGTTCCGCATCGTCTTCATGACGCACGCCTATTTGCCACGCATGGAGATCACGCTCGGTATCATCGCGGTCTTGACGATGAGCTACGGCAATTTCGTGGCCTTTCGTCAGACAAAGGTCAAGCGTCTGTTTGCCTATTCGAGCATTGCGCAGGCGGGCTATATTCTGCTCGGAATGATCGGGCTTTCGAATTCGTCCACGCAGGCCGTGTTATTCTACGCAGTAATCTATCTCTTGATGAACGTCGTGCTGTTCATGGTCACGCTGGAGATGGAGACCAAGGCGCCCGATCCGCATATTACCAGTTTCCACGGATTGTATCGCCGCAATGCGCTGATGGCGCTGGCCTTGATGGTGTCGTTGTTTTCGCTGGCGGGAGTGCCGCCGCTTTCCGGATTCTTCGGCAAGTGGCTGTTGTTTTCGAGCGCGGCGGAAAACGGCCACGTCTGGCTGGTGGTGATTGCGATTCTGAACAGTGTGGTCTCCCTTTACTACTATCTGCTGCTCGTGAAGTCCGCTTACTATGGTCAAGCCGAAGAGAGCTTGTCGCCGTTAAAGTCTCTTCCGGTGCCGCGACTTGCGGCTTATGGCTTGAGCGCACTCATTGTGCTACTTGGAGTGTATCCGAGACCGCTCATGGACTACCTGGCCGGTCTGGATCTTGTGCGTACCATGCTCCCCTGATGACTCATCTCGCCCTGCAGCAGACGGCGGCCTCCGGTCGCCGTTTGTATTTTGCTGATATTAGGCATTTCCGCTAATGGACTTGGTAAGCGGCGGTGTTTCGCCGAGGTGGGTTAGCGCAACGAACTCTGAATCCCCGACAAACTGAACCGTGCGTTACCCACCCGGAATCTGGAGGCAACATACTATCAAGAATGAGCATAGCGCCCGCATTTGTGAACTTTCGTGCGATCCTTGACAACGGCTATGCTTGGAGTTATATTATCGCTGTTCGGGCTTCTGTAAGTCATCGCACCTTGCCGGGCGGGAGGTCGGCTCGGATCGGCTGATGTTCGCTAACGGAGATTCACATCATGTTAACAGGAGTACCATCATGCAAGCCATCAAACATAAATTCATGGGGGGGGGGGTAACTTAGCTCTCCTCGTCGCGGCGATCCTCGTCTGCTTCGCCGTCACCAACGCAACTTGGGTGTACAATCGGCACACGACTTCGGGCGAAGTCAACTCGGATTTTTCGCCGACGGTCAGTGGTAACCACTATCATCAAGCCAAAGCACCATCGGACGGCGTGGTGAAGAGTTACCTTTACAATCCTTCAGATGAACTCGTTGACGAAATCTCATTCTTGGAGGACGGGAATTGTGCAAGACACACAGTTTCGTTGTCGACCGGTGGTACATCGCCACACACGCTGTCATCCGAGGCTGAGGTTTCCGTAGGTACCGCCGAAGCGTGGGTTGCCTAAGTAGGTAATACGAATCTTCCGACCTGCATCCCCAACTAATCAGAGAGCGAGAAATCCCGCAAGTCCCCGACCGGCTTGTGGGATTTTCCTGTTAACAGGAGGAATCATGCATCGTTATATTGCGCTCCTGATCTTCCTCGCAGGGTGTTGCAGAGTGGCTGCCGAACTCCACGAAGTGCATCCCGGCGAGTCAATCCAAGTGGCCGTGTTGTTGGCCGCGGACTTCGATACCGTGCTGGTCCATGAAGGAGTCTATTACGAGAGCGTCGTGGTGTATGGCAGAACACTTACCATCGGCAGTTCATATTTGCTGGATCAAGATACAAACCACGTAGCGGCTACGGTGGTCAGCGGTATTTTCTCGCGACCCGACACCGGCTCCGCGTTCGCTTACTGCTATGGCGAAGAAAGCGGTAGCGCGCTAGTGGGCTTGTCTCTGACCGGGCAACAGGGCACATGGTGGCCGCGCAGCTCGCCGCCGGCGTATGTGGGCGGCGCGCTCTACGTCTCAAATAGCACCGTCCGCGTGGATCACTGCCACATCTCATTTGGAGTGGCCTCCTACGGCGGAGGGATCCACATTTCCGGTGAACCGTTCACCACGCATACCTACGTTGAACTCCTGTCATCGAAAGTGACTGACTGCTACAGCTTCAACTATGGCGGCGGCGTGTATGCGATTGACTGCTCGCTTCGCGTCGTGGATTGCGAGATAGCCAGGGATACTTCTGCAACCTACTGCGGAGGGATGGCGATTCTCCAGTCATGGCTTACGCTTCATTCATCGAGCATTCGCCAGTGCTACGGCTCCATCGGAGGAGTTGGGGTTGGAGCTTCCGGCATAATTGACAAGTGCCTATTCGAGGAAAATGGAAGCCCGCCACCGGGCGACAGTCACTTCTCTCATAGCGACAATTACAACTTGACCGTCGTTCGATGCATTTTTCGCGCTAATAGCATGCCCACCAAGTCGCTGGCACTTGCCGGACAGACCATTCCAATTCGTTTTTTTGGCAACATAGTAGAGGACAATCTCGCCACGCCTTACGGCGGAACGGTTAGTGTCACCGCTTGGTCGCGTGGCGACATTGCATACAACATCTTTCGCAACAACACAAACAGCAATGCCGGTGCCATCATTGCGCTGAATCACGCGCTGCCGAGAATACACCACAACTACTTTACGGGGAACGAAGTTCAGAATGCGAATTACGGCTCTGTCTTGCAGTCGAATACCAGTGCACGTCCTACCTTTGATTCCAACTGGGTGGCTGGCAACTTCGGGCAGTCCATCAGCATCCAGGCAGATTACCCCGTGACCATCGACGCGCGCCACAACTGGTGGGGACACGAGTCGGGGCCGTATCACCCGACGCGAAATCCGTCGGGTCAGGGAGACACGCTGCTGTCCGACAGTGTGATGTTTTTCCCGTTCCTGACTTCGCCGCCGGATACCTCGCTGCCGGATGATCTCTCGACTCCATCCCGGCGAGTTCCCGCGATCACGCGCACCTGGGAATTGATCGAAGTTTATCCCAATCCGTTCAATAGCACTCTGAGCATTGTGCTTGCCGGCTTCACGAGTGCAGACTTTTCGCTGTCGTTGTACAATCTGCTCGGCCAGCAGGTGGCAGAGGTTGTGCGTGGCGAACTGATCGGCAACTCGTATTCGTGGAACGCGCCGCCGTCACTCTCCACCGGCATCTACTTCCTCGTCGCATCCGATCGCGAAAACCGTGTGTCGAAAAAGGTCATGCTGCTGAAGTAGGGATCACAGTTGACTTTCATCACATACAAATCGGGCCGGCAATTGCCGGCCCGATTTCATAGGGAATGCTTAACTTCGGGATAGACGATTTACTATGCGGCCAGTATTTTCTTCATCAACAATTGCGCTGGCGCGGAATGCATGGACCTCGGCGAGGAGCTTCGTTCCCGATGATCGAAGACCGCCGTTCCGAACCGTGAGCGTGGAGTCGGCTATCCGACTCCGCGCTCAATCAGTGACCCGAGTACCGATGCTCGCGAATGAAGCGTTCGATTTCCACGAGCTCGAACAAAATCGCCTTCCGAGAAAGCCGGATACAGCTCAACCGGCCTTCTTTCACCCAGCGCATAATCGTCGTGCGATGGGCGTGTCCAAGAAGCTGTGCCGCCTCCGTCAGCGTCAACAGGGTAGGTTCCTGCCCGTCGGTTGCCGCCCCATTGTGAGCCTGGGCACGAGTGCTGCGGCCTGACGAGGTCGCCCTCTTGGTCGGGACTCGTTGACCGTTCATAAGTCCTCCTTTTTTTGGCACGAATTAGGGCCGCGAAGAGATCACGGCAGTACCGGGATCGCTTCGAAGCGATGTTTGAACATTACAGGATTGTGGACGGATTCACTTCCGTCCCGTCGATATTCCAATGCGAGCTTTTCACACTCGCGATAGATTTCACTCTCCGGCCGCAACGATTGCATTTGCCGCGACAAAGCCGCGAGCATCAGCTCGCCCGACTGCGACCACACTTGCAGCGTGTCCGCGTATCCTTCGTCGTGACAGCCTACGCATTGTGCCACAACACTCCTTGCAGGCACGCCGGCTTCCAAAGTATGACATTCCACACAGGTGATCCCCGCCTCACCCATCGCCGAGCTCATGTAAACGGTCTGCAGTGGCTTGTGGCACGTTCCGCAATTGTTTTCGTTTTTCGCGACGTCCTGATGGTGGCAGGAGTTGCATTGCGCAGGCGAAATTTTCAGCCGGCCATGCTGCTCGGAATCCGTGCTATGACAGTTCGTACATGATGCCTCGCCGCTTGCATGCAGGCGGTGATCAAACATCCGCCCTCCATGACTGACCAGTGAGGCTCCAGCACCCGGATGGCAGGATGCACAAGACTCCACGTCGCGGCGATGCGAAGTTCCTTCAATCTGCTTGGCAAGCGTCTTCACCAAGTCCGGATTGTGCAGCGGATTCCCGCGTTTGTAAATGTCGAGCGCGGCCAGCATCACATCACGAATAGAATCCGGAAGCGCCCGGGCTTTACTCTCCAGATCGCGAACCGTTCTTTCAAGCGGCGCCTGCCAGCGCGGCCAAAGCTCCGCATAGGAGGCGTCATGGCAGGGAGTACAAGTCGGAACCACCTTGCCGCCGCCCTTGAGATGAAAATCTCCCGTGTGACATGATGTGCAAGTCATTCCCGCGCGCGCCATGCTCGAAGGCGACTCCGGCAGCCCCTTGATCTTCCCCGACCAGACTGCATTGATCGCGTGATCCGGTCCTCCGTGACACTCCGCACAACCGGCGGCGATTTCGCGCTCCACCACGGCTTCAGCACCATGCCGAATCGCCGTATGGCAATGCGTACACTCCACTTTATGCTCGGTTACGTGCTTGGCATGCACAAACTCCCGATCCGAGAATTTGTCGATGTGATCCTGCTGCGCATGACAGGAATTGCAGCGCTCAACGGAAACGTAGCCATCGCCGCTGACTTCCGCGGCATGACAACTCGCGCAGTCCACCTTGCGAGCCAGCACTTCGCCATGATCGAAGCTCGTATCCGCCGCCATCGGCCCGGCAGGCGGATTATGACAATGAGTACAGCGTGCAAGATCAGACCACGATCCGCTCGAATCGGGCTTGAAGTGGCAGAGAAAGCACGTCGTCGAAGTGACCGTGATGTGCTCGCCCTGAACAATCTGCGCGTGACACGAAGTGCAGCGCAATTGCCGGTCTCGTCGCGGCTGCTCCAGATGTGGGGTGTGGTCAAAAGTGACGCCCTGAAAATCGACCGTGCCCTGAAGCAAGCGTGTATCGTGACAACCTTCGCGAAGACAAGATGCGTCTTCAATCTCCGCCCACGGTTTCGAGCGCTTGTACACACCGGTGAAGTAGTTCGCCACCATCGACAGCGCCATGAACTTGGAGTGAACCGTGCCTTCAAAACCCGGCGGAATATGGCACTCGGTGCAGGTCACGTTCGCATGCGTGGAAGTCTCCCAAGCCTCAAAGTAGGGCTCCATCACATGACAGGATTTGCAGAATGTCGGCTGCGACGTTACCTTCACGAACGACGTCATTGCAAAGACGGTGACGACCACGGTGGCCGCGAGTACGAAGCCGATTCGTCGCGGGCCGAACGACAGCAACTTCCGCCATCCAACCTTGATCATCCAGAAGGGAAGTTTTATGACTTCCCAACAGGCGCTGAAAAATTCCCTGATCACCGGACGCACCCGGCGTTGTCTGCCCTTGCCTTGCCCGTCACAGCACCATACTCACAACGATGAACGCAAGCAACGTGATGCCGATGGAGAATCCGGTCCACGCCAGAGTGAGCAGAATCCGCTTCCTCCAAACCGGTATCTCCGGAACAATAACCGTCTCGATCCCGCCTTGCGCCTCGATCAGGGCGAACTCCTCGGGACGTTCGTAAGCAAGATCGTGTACCGCGACGCGGCCGGTAAAGATTACCGGATCAAGCGGGAATTTGCCCGGGCGTAAGTGGCTATTGAAAAAGTGCACAGTGAATATGAAACCGACGGCAAGCAATGCTTCCTCGCTGTGGACGATGTGAGCAAGATTGATGGTCCAGCCCGGAAGTATCTTCGTAAACAGCTCCGGAAACCAAAGCACCAGTCCGCTCGATCCAATCACCGCCACACCCCAGAATACCGCGAAGTAGTCAAACTTCTCCCAATAAGTCCAGCGGCCGAATCGTGGCTGGTCGCCCGCTCCAAAGAACCACTTGATATGCCCGATCAGATCGCGGAGGTCCCGCATGCTCGGCATGAGCGAATTGGGTCCCCAGAAAATGCCGCGTTCCCGCTTCACGAACGCCCAATAGAAAAGGCTGCCGATGTGCAGGCCAAAATACGTGAAAGTCATCACGGCTCCGACGCGGTGGGCAATCGCCATGACGTGCAGATTCACGAGATTCGTTGCGATCCAGTAGGCAATTTCCGAATGTGAAAACTTCAGCGGCAGACCGGTCGACGCGAGCAACAGAAAACTCGACATCATGAGAATATGCAGGAATCTCTGCCAGGGGCTGAAGCGTTGCACCCAGCGCACCGGTAGTGATTCAACGCGATGCGGATTCCTGCGCCGCTCAATAGTCTCCCGGATAAACCAGATTATCGTGTGTAAGCCGAAAAAGCCGAACACGACAAACAACAACGTATTCATGAACCTCTCGACCCGCGAAACGTGCCGCTCGGGTGACATCGCGCCTTCCGCGCCGCCGTGCGGGTCGTAATGCGAAAGAAAACTCACGAATTGTTCGTTGGCATCCTCGTGACATCGTGCGCACGTCTGAACGATGTTCTGGCGGCTGACGCGGGAATCCGGATCATCCTGCGAACGAATGTCGTGATTGTCGTGACAGTTCACGCAGGTTGCGAACTCCTCGCCCTGATACCCGAGGCTGTAGACCTGTCCGTGGTAGGTTTTCTGGTAAGACTTGACAACATCGGGACTCAGCTGGAACTTGAGCGCGATCTCGCGATTGCCGTGGCAGCGACTGCACAGATCAATGATGTGGCGCGGCTGCATGCCCTCGGCGACTTTTTCAATATTTGCCTCACCGTGACAGGTCACGCAGGTAGGCGCTTCGAGATGGCCTTTCTCTCTTGATTGCGAGTGGGCGGAGCGGTGATAATCCTGAGTTTCCTTGACGTGGCAATTTTCACATTGCTGTCTCAGCGAGGCTTCGTGACCGGTGCCGATCTTTCTCCAGTGGTAAACGTGGCACTGCGTACAGTTCGCCGCTCCATTGCCTGACTTATCCATGGACATGATCTTGCCATGGGCGAGCATCTCTTTCTCGTGTCTCTCCTCGCCGTGGCATTGATTGCACGTATTTGACAGGCCTTCGCGAACGACTTCGCCGCCGACACGCACCATCTGAGTCTCATGTCCCGTGTGACAGGCGACACAAGTCGTCAATCTCGGCTCTGCACCCTCCTTGCGATGCAACGTTGTTTCGTACCCCTGATGGCACTTGGCGCACAGTAAGTCAAGCCGTTCGGTTGAAGTCGGGGCCGCGGGATTTGTATGAGAAAGAACATTATGGTCACCATGACAGACGATGCAGTTCGGCGCCAGTGAATCTCCCGCGACGATCGCTGCATAGTGCTTGCTGCCTACATAGTCTTCGGTCTCATGCTTGTGGCAACCCATGCACCCCTTCACGAGGGACATTTGCCACTGCATGGGGCTCATTTGGCTGCGACGAGACTTGAAGTGGGGCTCGTGGCAACTCGTGCAGACGAGCGGCACTCCCTTCTCACCGGGCTGTCCATGCACACTCGCGTTCAGTGCGCGCAGCTCGGCTTGATGGCAAAGACCGCAGACACGACGGGTGTCGGCCCGCTTGGCAATCTGATGCTGTCCGTGGCAATCACTGCAATGCGGAATGCCGCGAAAGCCCATCTCGTTCAGCTTGTGAAAGAACCCCTCCATGTACTGCTTCATCGCGTCCTGGTGACAACTGCCGCAGTTCACCGGTTTCGGCGCGTCGTGAGGGAAATCCTCGACGCCCTTAAGACTCGAATGGCAATCCACGCAGAGCAGCGCCGCGTGCGGCGTCCCTTTCAGGCTGTCTTCCGTGACGGTCAGAGAAACAGTGCCCGACATCCGCTCGATGGTCAAACCCGGATCGCTGTGACAATCCGTGCACGTGGAGTTGGTTTGTGCAAACCCAGCAACGACGGCAGCAAGAATCCAGACAAAACCGAGAGCCGGAGCCAAATTTCGCGGCAAAACAGCAGACAGCAGATTACGAGTCACGACTTAAGTTCCGCTCCATTCTCAGAAAGTTCCGCTGTCGAAATCGGTGGAGTATTGTCGCCGTCGGGCTCTTTGCTCATTTGACGGAACCAGCGACCGTGGCGGTTCTTCACGTGATGAAGCGACATCTTGCCGGTCAACCAGGTCCAACTCATCGGGTACTCTTCCGGGTGGAAGATCACAAAGAAGAAGTGCCAGACAACGATGGCCATTGTGGCGAGCCAGGCTTCATACAAGTGAATCGTCTGACTGACAGGAATCGCCCACGCCGGTAGCACAGGCGACAATTCCGCAGGAAACCAAAGGACAAAACCGGTAGCGATCATCAGAACCGTACCCCAAATCAGTGCCCAATACTCAGCTTTTTGCGAGTAGTCGTAGCGATCGTACTCCGGAGATCGTTTCGACTTACCGGTGTAGTATTTCATGGTTTGAGCCAAGTCACCGGCATCATCCACGCTGGGCAGCAGTGCTTTCCACTCTTCGCGGCCGCGACGGGTCATGAACAAGTACACGATGTGATAAATTGAGCACGCAATCAACAGGACGGCCATCACCCGGTGCAGAATCCTGCGAACGGGCTCATTCAGACCAACCGCCGAAAATAGACGAACCCACCAGGCATCGGGATACTTAAGCGCGAATCCCGTCACAGCCAGCGTAATGAAGGAGATCGACAGCGCCATATGCTGATAAATTTGATGGCGGTCAAAGCGCACGACCTTGGGTCCGTGCTCCTGCTGCTTACGCGCTTCCAACATGTGGAAGTTCAGAATGATCAGATTGTGAATGACCATACCACCGATAACGACAGCTAACAACACCCAATAGATGCGAGCGATCCACCATTGCGCACCACCCTCTTTCGGCTGCAGGGCTTGATGGGTGTACGAGGCGGCGAATTTCGCATCCGACTGCGGGTGACACTTGGCACAGGTTTCGGCTACCTTAGTCGTATGGATGGTCGACAGAGAATCCCGTGCGGTTCGAACGGCATGTGCTTCGTGGCAATCGGCACAGGACGGAGTCTTGTCACTCTGACGGCGGTTCGCCAATCCGTGATAGCTGTCCGCATAGGTTTTGACAACGTCGGGTGCCAGTCCATATTTTCGAATGACGACAGGGTTCTCATGGCACTTTCCACAGGTCTCCGCCGCGACCCGGTTGTGGCTCACCTTGCTGCGCGGGTCTTTAGGAGAGATGAGCAGATGCTCACCGTGGCAGCCTGTGCAAGTCGGGCTGTCGTCGATTCCGCTCATCAATGCGCGGTAGTGAATCGACTCCTGATAGGCTTTTTGTTCCGCGGAGTGACACTGGCCGCAAGTTTTATCAATGTTGACATGCGCAATCGTCGACAGCGGGTCGTTGCCGCCCCGAATCGCATGGCCGCCGTGACAATCTATGCAAACCGGAACCTCGGTATTCCCTTCCTTCAGCAGCTTGCCGTGAGTACTTTCGAGATAATTCTCGAAAGACATCGGCAGCCGCACGTCCGGATCAAGCGTAATCCCGATCTGACTGTGGCATTTTGCGCACGTCTGCACCTGATTCGACCGGTGCATCGGCGATTGAGCGTCGCTGACCGGCCGAATGTCATGCGCACCGTGGCAACTCTCACAGCGCGGCGCACGCGGGGATCCGCTTTCGAGCGCATAGGCGTGCAGGCTCTGATTGTATCGCGCGACAGACTCGGCATGACAGCTTCCGCAGGTTGCTTCGGCGGGCGTCTCGTTCGTCACCCGAAGAGTAGTATCTGACGGCGCGCGGCTGCGGTGCTCTCCATGGCAATCGTAGCAATAGGATCGGTTGCGTCCTTCCCGAAACGCGCCGTGCACAGAGTGCTTGAATTTCTCGGCAATATCCCCGTGGCAGCCCACGCAGTTCTGCTCCAGCTTGTCCGCAAGTTTATGTTCGCTGGTGACATCATGCGAAAAGTGACACGACGTGCAGTGCGGCAGATCGCCATTTACAGACTTGGCCTGTTGACCGTGAATACCGACGTCATACCGCTCGTATCTTGCTGTTCTGCCGGCGTGCGGTGCGTGCATGCGGTTATGACACTCCGCACAGGTTCTGTCCACGCGATTCTTCGACAACCCGGACTTTGCATCTGAAGGCGAGAGTATGTTGTGCGTGCCGTGACAGGCTGCACACTTCAGCGCGCCTTCATGACCGCCTCTGGCTACAGCCTGCGCCGCCGCGGCGTGACACGAAGCGCAGGCCACAGGCTGGAGCTTCTCTGCATGCGGAAAGTCCTCGAACCCCTTCAAGTCCGTATGACAATCGACACAGGAAAGTTTGGCATGCCGGGAAGTAATCAGAGAATCGTGTGTGATTGCCAGCGACTGAACTGCCCCGTTGTCCAGAGTTCGTGTCAGCGAAGCATCGCTGTGGCAATCAATGCAAGCCTGATCCGCCGTCTGTCCGAAGGCGGCGGAAACAAGCATCGCAGAGACGAACAAAAACCGGAGTCGCATGACTTACCTCAAGTACTCGCCGGGCAATGCCGCCGGGAAGGCGATGTCGGCATCGTGACACTCAGTGCAAGCGGGTGCGGCGGCATAGTTCTTGTTCGCATGGCACACGTTGCAGTCGATTTCGACATGGTTCTCACTGAGCACAAATCCGGTTCGCTTGTGATCAAAGGTCCCGAGCGCCCAGTCGCGGTGACAAATGTTGCACGCGGTCACCGGCTTGGTGAAGTGGTGCGGGTCGCCGTGACAGCGGCGGCACGAGAGCCGCGAGTGGTGCTCGCCCAGTGGCCAACCCGTGCGGTCGTGGTTGAACTCAGTCGCTTCCTGCTTGAGATGGCACTGATCGCAGCTCATCTCCTGATGGCATTGATTGCAGATCGCATGCAGCGCCTCTTCACTGTGCCGCACCGCTGTGGTGGATTCCTTCCGACCATGGCACGATCCGCAACCTTCCGCATGATGGCAGGAGGCGCAGTCAATGCCGTATTTGTCCGTGTGATTCTTGTGAAAGAGCGTCACCACCGAACCGCCGTCATAGGTCGATTGCCAGACTTTCTTCACCGGTTCCTGCAAATCACCGAACGGCTTGTACTGTTTCGGCGGATAGTGCCCGGCTACGGGAGGGCCAGGTTCAAGCTTCTTTTCGTGGCAGATATTACACTGCGTATCGTGACTCCACTCCTGGT
This sequence comes from uncultured Alphaproteobacteria bacterium, assembly GCA_964529255.1. GTDB lineage: Bacteria > Electryoneota > RPQS01 > RPQS01 > RPQS01 > CAZVXJ01. The sequence continues at coordinate 41,494 of CAZGVT010000002.1, forward strand.
GGCAGCCGAGGCATTGCCTGTGGTACGCACCCTTCAAACCCGGCTGATCCAGATTTTCGTCGGCGATTTCCGGCGCATGGCACTGCTTGCACGAAGTTATGCCACCGGTTTCCTGAAAGTGGTGGCAGGACTGACAGCCTTTATCGATGGCGGTCATTTCCGCATGCAGCTTATGACTGAATCTCACGCCCTCATATTCGTACTCAATCTCGTTAACGAGGATTTCGTCGGGTACATGGGAAATTTCTTGAGCCGTCGTGCGCGGGCGCGGGCAATCGCGCAAACAGGGATCTTCAACGGTCGGTGTTCGGCAGACGTGACATTCACCACAACCGTTCTTCTTGACATCGCCCTGAACGCCGTACTTCTGATAGCCGAACGCGGTCCAGGGGATTAACAGCAAAACGCAGATCGCGATCAGTACGCGAGTTATTCGTTCATCAGAGTTCATGACAGCTCCTCAGGCACTAACGGCCCGGAGCCTCCTTGAATTACTTTTCAGATTAACGTTCTCAAAGCCGTCAGTGAGTCCGGCCCTTGGAAGGGCGGTTGAGAGCTTTCCAGAACGGAACAAACAGAATCAAGCCGAGAATACCGACAAGGTACTCACCGGTTTGTGTGACAAGCGTGAATTCGTAAAACGTTTCCATCGTTCAGTTCCCGATTAAGTGGCCGCTTGCTTAATGAGCATCCCCGGCGTAATCCGGGTGCTGAAGCAAAATGGGCATACGATTGACCATCCACTTGAAGATCAGTACACCAATCGTGATAATGGTCACGGTAACCGTGATCTCCATCCAGTGCGGAACGTAGCGCTCGGCCGCATTCCAATTCAGAGCAACCACGGCAACATTGACACGATTGAGGATCACGCCGAGTACCGCCCAAACTCCCGCAATCCGTGCCATCCGGGCACTGTCATTGCGAACGGCAGCCAAAAACAAAAACGCGGGACCAAGAATAAAACCGACGGTTTCCACAGCCCACCATGCGCCCCAGCCGGAAAGCAGCAACGACCACTGGTGCTCATGCGCGAGGCCGATTACCTTCAGCCAGAAATACAAGTAACCGATAATCGCCCCTCCGCGAGCGAGCCGCACGAGTAAACGGTCCAGTTCTGCGGGATCATGATGGCCGATCTGGGCCCGGAAGTAGCGATGCGACACGGAAGACTCAAAAATGATCATTCCGATGCCACCCAGCACGGCTGAAATAAGAAAATAAACCGGCAAGTACATGCTGTACCAAAGGGGATGAAGTTTGCCGGGAGCAATTAACAACAGGGCGCCCAGCGACGACTGGTGAAGCGTCGAAAGCACGACCGCCATCACCGTAGCGCCGAGCATGAGTTTCATCGCCAGCGAGCGCAGCCGCTTGAAGCCGAGCCACTCAAAGATCGGTGGGAACATCTCCACCATCTGACATCCCAGATAGAGGGCGACGCACCAGCCGACCTCGAACATGACCGAACTCGTGCCGAAGGACACAAACATCGGATACGGCAAGCGCCACGGCCGGCCCAGGTCAAAACCTAAGCCTACGACCACCAGCGCATAGCCGAGGAATCCCGTAAGAATCGCCGGACGAACAAGCATCTTGTACTCTTTCATCCCGAACAAATGCACGATCGAACCGATAATGAATCCGCCGGCGGCAAGTGCCACCCCGCACAACACGTCGATCGCAATCCAGATGCCCCACGGATTCGTGTCGGTGAGGTTGGTGACTGCGCCGAGACCTTGCGTAAAACGAAGAAACGTGACCGGCAGGCCCACCGCAAGAATCGCTGCCGCAATGAAATGACCAGGTGTCGCCAGACTCTTCAGGTACTCCCTGGGAGTCATCCCGAGAAATATCTTGTTCCGGATCCATGAGGCGTTGCCGACTCCGCGATCAAGGGGAATGGGAACCGCGTTCATGATGGCTTCCCTCCCGAAGGCGAATCACTCTTTCCCGGATCATCGAGCTTGTGGCCGTTAGCTTCCTTGAAGGCTTCTTCACGGCGCTTGGCAAACAAGTACATCGTCAGGAAGAATCCCGGCCAGATCGCCATGACAAGCGGTGCTGCCGAGAGGTAGTTTCGGGTCAATTCCGGATAGCGCGCCGTACCGAGATCGGTGCGGAACCCAATCTTGTCAAACGGCACCGCGGAAAGATACATCCAACTCGTGCCGCCAACTTCGTGTTCACCATAAACGTGGTCAACGTAGCGCTCCGGCTGACGGCCAATCTTTTGATGCGCGAGTTTCACCAAATCTTCGCGTTTGCCGAAGGTCATCACTTCTCTCGGACAGGCGGCCACACAGGCGGGAGGTTCCCCGTTGCGCAGTCTCGTGTCGAAGCACATGGTGCACTTCCGCACTCGCGGGTGAATCGCGCGATGATATTCGTAGGCAGGAATGTCGAACGGACAGGCCACCATACAGTAACGGCAGCCGATACACACGCTCGCATTGTAGGTTACCGCACCTTCCTTGGTTTTCGTGAAGGCGCGGACAAGGCACGCCGACGCACAGGCCGGCTCGTCGCAGTGCATGCACTGCTTTTTAGCATAAATGGGCTGATCCGGGGACAAGCCCTCAAACCGGTTGACAACCGTAAATTGACCTTCATGCGTCCGGCGCGGACGGTCAAACACGGAGGGATCTTCCGGTGGAATCTCAAGATCAGGCAACTTGTTTTCGCGAGCACAAGCAATCTCGCAACGACGACAGTTCTGGCCGATGCACAGTGTCGTGTCGACCAGCACACCAAAGCGGTCGGGATTGCCCTCAAAGGTCTCACTGGCAACCGCTTCTTCCGGCAGCCTTGCGCTAACGGCCGTCGCAGTGGCGACTCCCGCGAGCTTCAGGAAGTTTCGACGACTAAGTTCCATATACCTTACCTCCAAGCTGAATTTCAAGTCGCCTGGAGTTTATTTGATCACCGATTGGTGGGTTGCCGTTCCGGCGGCTGATGGACTTTGCCAAACAAAAGTCCTAACCAGCCGCCGGACGCGGCAGCAGATCTACTTGGTTCCTTCCGCCGGAGCGGCTTCCTCGCCTTTGGGCGGAATCTTGTGTGCGATTTTCGCATAGGCTTCCTTAAAGTCGAAGCCCTTGAAGGTCGGGGACTCTGCGTTGTGACAAGTCACGCAGGTCTTCTCATCCGGAGTCCACAGACCCGCCTTGACGGACGCGTCATGATCCTTCATGACCTTCATCGACTTGTACTCGCTTCCCGGCCCGTGGCAGGATTCACATCCAACGCCCGCGAGATCCAGCGCCTCCATGCCTTCCGCGCCAAAGCCGCCGACGCCATAGCCGGTCGTGTGGCATTTCAGGCACTTCGGGTCTTTCGTTTCACCCTTTGCGGAATCCAATCTTGCCAGAGCACTGGCGTGCTTGGAATTCATCCAGGTTTCAAAAACCTTGCCGTTCTTCTCTCCTTGATGGCAAGTCTTACAGGCCTTGCTGCCGACATAGGCCGGTGTCTTGGCCTCTCCGGTCGCGGGTGCCGCATCTTCCGCCGCGGCGACGAGCGTCATGGCCAGCAACGCGAACGCTCCAAAGAGCAGAGCGAACGAGTAAGCTTTCCGTGAGAGCATACGTTTTCCTCCTAATCAATTGGTTAGTTTCACGGAGTCGACGAATCCGCCTCTCTGTCCATCGGCACCGTGAAGACAGCGGACTGCGTGGTTCTCCCGAGTAGTCGATCTAAATCGTTGGCATAGAGTTGACTCATCTTGCGCGTAAGGCCGATGAGTCGGGTTGATTCACGGCGCGGACCTTCCCATTCCACATAGATCACGCGATGCGTGACGTAGAAGCAAAGTAAAAGGCCGATGCTTGAGATGATGAAGCCCAGCCACAGGATCTCTGTACCCAGAGTTCTCTTTATCTCAAAGATGGTTGCAAACTCCACCGAAGCGTGAGTTCCGCGCAACTCGGTGACCCGGTACTGATAGTTGCCACCCAGTCGCCCATGACCACCGAAGTTCAAGAATGACCACGCGGTTTTTTCAAATCCGTGCTCACCGCGAAGCGTCAATTCGACTGCCGGATTTTGAAACCGCTCACTGGCCGAGTAAGCCTTAAACTGGTTGTCCATTTTGAAATCGGGCAACACCTTGCCGGCAGACAAGCTGACGGTGTCCCCGGGAACTTGGATGGACGTGCCCGATTTCAGCACCAGTTGCCTGATCAGATTCCCGGACGAGTCTTCTACCGCAATCACAACCGTATCGGCGTTAGCGATCACGCGCGGATGATCGGGATCGTACGAACTCTGATAGAAGCGATAGCCTGAGTGTCGCAGCGGTGAGTTCACCGAAACTTCGCGCGTTTCAACCTCCCGCCCGTCTTCGATGACCGTCACGTAGCTTGTGTACTTGCGGATATTTCCGCGATCGCGGTCGTTGTCCCAGCGATTGGTCAAATCAAAATCGAGCAGTGAAACGCGCTGTCTTTCGTCCGCGCTCAACCAGCGCTCCACCATCCATGAGCTGTCCGCGTTTCTGCCGATGATCTTGCCCACCCACTCGCCCTCAGCGAGCACGATCTGGCCGACCTGCAGCGGATAGTAGATTACACGAAAGCTGTCAACCCGAACTTCAAACGGCATGCCTTCAACGCGCACGGTCTCACCCGCGAATCCTCCGGCTCGGTGACTGGTCGACCCGAATGAGGTCGCCAGCGCGCCGACACCAAGCAGCAACAGTCCGAAGTGAGTCAGCAGGGGCCCCCACATCCCAAAACGACCATGCTCCCCGACCCAGACATCGTCGGTCTTGAGCCGCCAGGTGAAACGCGAGTTCAACAGGGGTTGAAGCTTTTCCCGGGTCGCTGTCGACCAGCGCACGATAGCCGATTTGACGTCGCCAAGCCAGGAAGTATCCGGGCTCGGCCTGCGCGTCCAGAGTTTCCAGATAATCGGTGTGCGCTCGAGGATGCAGGCCAACAGCGATAGACAGAGCACGCCGAGCATGCCGCGATACCACCACGAGCGAAACGGATCGCTCATTTCAAAAAGCACGTAGACAAGACGGCCCGCGGCGCCGAGCGCGTCTTTCGGCTGCTGTTCGAGCATCTGCGGATCCGCAAGCTCGCCCACGAACAGCGATAAAAGCGAAAGAGCGCCGAGCAGAATGAGAATCCAGATCGCGAACTTCATCGTCGCCAGCTTCGCCCACCACCCGGGCTTATGCAGCGACGGTCCGTCCTTGCCTTCGACTTCGAGACCGGTCAGATATTGAATGTAGTTCATAATGGCTAAACCTCCCGCCGAACCGATCAGGCGCGATCCGGGACGCCCCGCAATTGCGGCAGCCGACTCCTCCTTGAGCTCTGTTTAGTTGTAAGAGTGCAGCCCGCCAAAAAAGTAATTCCCGAAAAACGAAAGCATCATCATCGCGAACCCGGTTAACGAAAGGACCGCCGTGCGCGACCCTGACCAGCCACGTTGATAGCGGGCATGGAGATACGCGCTGTAGAACAGCCAAATGATAAGCGCGCCAACTTCTTTGGGATCCCAACTCCAAAATGAGCCCCAGGCACTTTCCGCCCAGATCGCTCCGGCGAACAGCGCTCCCAGCGTATACAATGGGTAACCCAGAGTGACGGCCCGATAATTGACCTCGTCAAGCAAGCGACCGTCAAGGCGAAGCACCGCAGCGGCACGACCAAATCCGAGTAAGGAGTGAAGTACAAACACCGCAGCCGTCCCGAACAGGAACGTCACTCCGAAAAATTCAAAAATTCGCAGCGGGCTTCGCTCTGTTAAAGCAAGTTGGCCAGTCTTAATCAGAGCCCCCGTAGCCAGCGCGCCGAGGAAAAGGGCCACAAAGCCGACGGCTGACCAATAACGAGTTTCCTGCGCAGGGCTGTTTTTCGCAAGCTTTGCCCAGATGAAACCCGCCGCAAAAAGATAGATCCCAAGCAGGATAATCACATTCCCCGCCTTTGAAGCCGAACCGAAAAGTGACAGGCTCGTCTGGTTCGCGAAGACGTCGCTGACACCACCCACGACAGCCAGTACAATCGGAATGATCAGCAAAATCTTCGATGGCACTCTCAGGGACGGCCGAAAAGCGGACTTATCATCCTCGGGGTTTCGAACTCCAAACAGGTAAACCAGCGACACCGCTGCCGCCACTGCAAAGGCGCCGGCGCCAATCGAGGCAAGCGAAACGTGGATCAGCAGCCAATTGCTCTGGAGCGCGGGCATTAGCTGCTGTGAAGGGTCCTTCGGGAGCAGCGACGCAGCGACCATCAGCATCACGACGATCGGAGAAATCAACGAACTGATCAGCCAATTGCGGTATCGATAGGTCAAGATGCCGAAGCTGAGTACCGCCATCCAGCTCATCACCGCCAGGTACTCGTACATATTCGACATCGGGAAGTGGCCCGTATGGATCCACCGGATAATGAAACCTGCAGTTTGCGGGACGAAGCCCATGACGAACAGGATGGATCCGATTTTGGGCAGGATGGGCTTCTTCAAGGATAGCCAGGCTGTATAGGCAAGCCACCCAAAAAGATAGCACCAGAAGGCAAACCAGAAAAGTTGAACGTCCAAAGAAGTACTCATCTCAGCCTCATTGCGAACGCCAAAAGGTTGGCTTCAGGCGGTTTCACACTAAAGACACAAAAACCCGCGGACAAAACAGGCCAACGCCTGCCTCGCGGGAGGTACTGTGGGTTTCCACTTCGACGCACTGAATCATGGAAGATCCATGCGTGTGTATGAAGTTCGATGTTTGGGACTGCCAGTCCCGGCGAAAATCGCCGGTCAAGGCGTATAGAAAACGGTTCATGGCCGTCTTTCTGTGAAAATTTTCACATTCAATATCGGGAAAGAAACGCGTTTAGTCAAGCAGAAATGTGAGTTATTTGTCGCAAAGGGTTGCATGGCCGAAGGCAAGTTTGACCCCCTAAGCGATTATTTATCACATTTTCCGACCAATTTTGTCCGATTCAGACCGCGAAAAAAGAGCCCTAATACCTCTCCCCGCAGAGGAAGTCCCGTCTCCTAAGCGTTGAAATCTGATAGGATAGGTCGAATTTGGCCCAGGCAAAAAGGTCCCAACGATTCCAGGCAGCCATTGGCGGCAATTTTTGAAGGCAAATGGGGTTAAGAACGAGGCCCGATTGAAATAGGCCCTCTCGGGTCGGATTTTAACCACTTAATCATGCAGGAAAAACACTTATTGCACCTATTGCATCCGACTGAGAATACGCTTGACATTCCCAAAATTCATGAATACCTTATTCATGTGACTTTATTCACTAACTGGTGGAATCCACGGCGGCGGGCTGACACAATTGAACGATCGCCCGTCAACAGGTGGTCCGCTGAGAAAGCTGTATCATGACTAAGTCTGCCGTGACCATTGACGGAAACGAAGCCGCTGCGAGCGTGGCCTATCGCCTTAGCGAAGTCTGTGCGATCTACCCGATTACACCCTCTTCGTCCATGGGCGAACTGGCCGATGAATGGGCTGCGTTAGGCAAGAAGAACATCTGGGGAGCCGTTCCGGCGGTGGTTGAAATGCAAAGTGAGGGCGGCGCGGCCGGAGCAGTTCATGGCTCGCTTCAGACCGGTTCGCTTACCACCACGTTCACTGCTTCGCAGGGTTTATTGCTGATGATTCCGAACATGTTCAAGATCGCCGGCGAACTGACGTCGGTGGTTTTTCATGTCTCGGCGCGAACAGTGGCAACCCACGCGCTGTCGATTTTCGGCGATCATTCGGATGTCATGGCCTGCCGCAGTACTGGCTGGGCCATGCTGGCATCGGCGAATGTTCAAGAGGCCCACGACAATGCCCTGATTGCCATGGCTGTGACCTTGAAGTCGCGAATTCCGGTTTTGCATTTCTTCGATGGATTTCGCACAAGTCATGAAGTGCAGAAAATCGAGACGTTGTCCGACGATGATCTGCGCTACCTCATAGATGACGACCTGGTTCTCGCCCACCGGGCCAGAGCGCTATCTCCCAACCGCCCGGTCGTTCGCGGCACCGCCCAGAATCCTGACGTCTTCTTTCAGGCGCGTGAAGCGTCCAACCGATACTATAACGCGTGCCCGGCGATTGTCGATGAAGACATGGAGAAGTTCGCCGCCCGTACGGGCCGGCGCTATCTTCCTTTTGAATACTA
>CAZGVT010000003.1:0-42639 GCA_964529255.1 uncultured Alphaproteobacteria bacterium
AGCCTTCCATTGAATCACATAACGGTGGTTGGTTGAATCGAAATAGGTCCATACGCCGAGATTGGCGCCCGAAGTCTTCAAGTCGTCCCAGTACGGCGCCATCATCGCATTCGGCGCCTGCTGCGCGGGAATCGGGAAGTTGCGGAAACCGTCCATCCAAGCCTGCGAACCAAACGCGGCCCATCCGTTTGAGCAGATCGTGATTGAATCGAACGTCTGCCCGTAGTACATGAAATCAAACGGCAGCGAACGAGCGACGGACCAGACCTGTGATACGGTCGTCTTCTCGCCGATGTCCGCGATGTTCAGATTCGTGCCAAGGCCGGCGGAAATATCCAAATACTGGAACGTCGGATGCATCTCGTAGGACGCGTCAACGTCGTCATAGGCGTAGTAGCCAAAGGCGTCGGGTCCGGTAGGATCGGTGTTCTGTGCGGTCCCGACTGAGATCGTGAATTGCGAGGTATCGACCAGTCCATTAGATCCGGTGACGATGAGCATCATCGGCGCAACATGTCCACGGAACGTCAGAGAATTTGCCCGTAGCCTGAATTGATCCGCGCTATTGGTCACCTGCTGATCGGGCCCGATGTCGCCAAAGGTCCCGCTCACGTCTTCAACCTGAACGAACGGACTGAAAGACGTCAATTGAGCGGTCGCGCCCGCCAACGTGACTTCGCCATTATTGCGAACCGTCACGCGAAAATCAGAGGTCACCCCGGGAGCAAATGGCGTGGTGAATTGCGAAGAAATGTAGTCTGCCGTCGCGCCGACGCATTCGAGATCAATTCCCGAAATCGATGTTCCGGAGTTCGAAGTAATCGCCAGGGTTAACAGGGCAGTTTCGAGATGCTGCATTGCCGGATTCACGGTAATGCGAAATGCCGTGCTGCCAAGCGCGGAATCATTGGGCGCCAGATTCGTGAAGGTCGCCGTTCCGGTCACCACAGAAACGTGAGGATTGTGACTGGTCAGCGTCGCGGAGATACCCGTGGCTGTCGAACTGGTTCCAAAGTTCCGCAGGTAGATCGGAAGGTCGATGGTCTCCGTTGGATTGACAATCCCGTTGCTATTGCCGTTGCTGCCGCCGGAGTTGTCATCGTCGACGGCGAATGAAGTGATCGAGACATACTGTTCGACTACCGCACAGGGAACCGTGGCCAGATAGGGCACGTGATTACGCTTCGTGATGGTCACCAGCAGATCGCCCGGCGTACGCACGTCAATCGGAATCTCGACATGGCCGGAGGGATCGGTCAACTCGCGAGCATACACCTCGGTACCTTTCCACAGCACCACCAGCGCGTCGTCGATGGGGAGGTTGGTACCCTGTTCGAGCACGTCGAGGGTCATGTGGCGCGCCCCAACACTGAGTTGCGGAACGTGCGTGACTGAAAGCACTGTGGGTACGCGGGTCCACATGGAAAGTCCCGGCTCACCCATCAAGTTGTTCCAACGGGTAAAGTTCTGGGCCTCGCCGGAGCCGCTGCCAAAAGAAAGTGGAAGCCAGACTTTCCCCGCGTTCAAGGCGTGACCAATGTGTTCGATAAGCTGGGTGGTTATGGCATACAGCAAGCCACCGGCAAACGTCCCGTTGGGCGGCGCGTGCGTTCCGGCGGTCGACGTACCAATGCCACAAATCCCGCCTTTCAACACGGTCGGGCTGGTGCCGGCAACAAGATAGGACTCGGCCGTACCAAGTCCGGAAACGAATTCGTTGGCACCACAAGTCACGCACATCACTACCGGCAGTCTTGTGCCGGAGTTGCAGGTATTCGCGAGCGATGCGTCCATCTGACCGAGCCAGCTACCCCGCCAGAAGAAATAACCGACACCCGCTCCCAATTGGTCCCGCACAAGTTGATCCGACACGTGGCCGTTCACCCAATTAACTTGGTTGCTCTGCACGCCCGTATTCAGACGGAACTGCTGGGCCGTCCACTGCATCAGCGTATAGTTAGACGCAATCTCGTTGGCCACACCGGCATAAAGGAAGGACTTGGTGTACCAGAGCGTGTCGGTCATGTTCGGTGTGCGCTCATAGGCCATGATCTTGGCATTAATGATCGCCATCTGACTGCTCGATTCACCACTCAGTCGGCCGACGCCGATATCTTCGAGATCGTCCCCGTTGTTGCCGAGGGCAAATGTGTGGTCGTAGTTGCCGCCATCTGTCGGCACGCCGAAGGATGACGGGTCACCCATGAGCGCCACGAATTCGAGCGGCGGATCCCAGTTTGCGTAGGCGGTCTGAATCGCCGTGCGCATCGTGTTCGCATTCCAATTCCCGCGAGCGTCGACAACCACATCAAAACCGCGCCGAGTCTTCCAGACGCGAAGGCTGTCCGTCCACTGCAGATTCTGAGCATCGTTCTTGGTGATGATCATATAGCTGCCGGGGCGATCCGTCGCATTGATCAGAGCATTCTCATCGAGATTCGCTATCACAGATTCGTAGATCGGAACCCAATACTGCGACGGGCGCTTCGGATTCAACAGCTCGTTTTCGGATGGCTCGTCATTTGCTACCAGCTCCACGCTTAGCTGATTGTAGATTCTCGCCTGTTGCGTGACCGGATTGATCTGAACGGGATAAAGCGTGACGATCACGACGCGGAAGTCGCGCAAGATCATCGGCTCGGAAACCGTTGCAACCTGCGGAGGATACCACGCGTCCTGCGAGAAGATCGCCTCGTCGCGCGCGACTGCAAAGGTGTTGCCTTCTATTTGGAACGGCAGCGCATTGACATCGTCCATGATCTCAAACTCAGTGTTGCCGATGACGAGGTCAACCCCGCCGGTGTTCGGGATCCGGTAATATCTCGACACATGGGGAATGGTGGGCGCGCCCTCTTCGTAAACAAACGGCTCTCCCGACATCCCAAAGCTCTGGTAGGTCTCGAAGTCCAACAAATACTGATCGACTTGAACCTCCGGGCCCGTAAGCTCAATTGTCGTGTATTCCGGAGATGTTCGTGATACAATAAGCGGAGTCGGTGATTCGCCAAATGCGTTGATTCCGACCGGGATTGGCAACGTTGCGAAAGACGCGGTGCTAAGTGCCAGCAATACGCCGATGGCGACAAATAACTTTCCGAGCTTTGATGTCATGGAGTTCCTCCGAATTCGGGCCATATTATTCACATCGCGAGGCGCTGTGAAACTACTCTTCTTCAATTTTGGAAAGTAGCGAATTGCTCCACATCTCGCAACCTGTGCGGTACAAGGAGGTATATCCCTCCACGACTTACGACCGCCAAACTGCGCAGAAAATGCGCGTCTGCGAGCACGGCCTCATGCGCGCCCGCCCGGTCCGGAAGCTGATGAACCGGGCTCTGCATCCCAACCCGGTCGCTCGTGATCTTCCTATGGTATTGTAAATTATTTATTTACAGCAACCCCGCGGATTGCGTGTGAGAGATCGGAGTCGAGTCCCCCTCATTCTGCTGTCTCGGCAAGCGCGCCTCTTATCTGAGCGACAGAGCCGCCCGGCGTTCAGTTGGCTTCTCGATGGCGGAGTGTTCAGGATGCAGCCGCTAATCTTCTTCGCTATGAAGGAGTCCTTGACTATTAGAGCAGAACTTGTTTTATTGAATACTTAGACAATTTGTTTTCATCTGATTTCCCTAAGCAGGAGACATCCATGAGCTGGCAAACGAAGGCTTTGGTTCTGATCGTACTGGGGACACTGATGGCGGCCGGTATTTCCAACGCCATGGGGTACGATAAGGCAGCAGTCATTCGACTCGAGGAAAAATTCCGCAGCGGCCAATCCCTGACCGCCGAGGAGCTTATTGAAGCGCGTCGTCTCGCCGAAGCGGGCGCACCCATTGACGCGGCCGCTATGGCGGGTGGTTCGCCCAATCCGGCCCAAGACCGGGGCCGGCGCAATCCGCTGGACGAGTACAGTTGGGTTGAGACAGACTATGAGTGGGTAGACATCAGTGCGAACGGCACGAACACCGGGCTCACGGGTGACGACCAGAACCTTGGGCCGTTCGCGCTTGGATTCACGGTTTCGTATTTCGGGCAAGACTACACCTCACTTCGCGTATGCTCCAACGGTTTCGCGAGCTTCACCAGCACAGCGGCCACCTTCACCAACCAGTCGATTCCGAACGCCAATGAGCCGAACAACTCGCTCTTCGGGTTGTGGGACGACTTGTTTCTGCCGAATGGTGGTCAAGTACTGTACTATGCGGACGACGCCAACGACCGGTTCATCGTGAGCTGGCTCGATGTGCCGCACATCGATGGTAACGGCAATTACACTTTCCAGATTATCATCAATGCCAGCGGCAGCATCGTTTACAACTACATGAGCCTGGCGGACGTGGGCAGCATTACCGTCGGCATCGAGAATCAGGGCGGCACGGAAGGCTTGCAAGTTTGCTTCGACGGAACGGGTACGCTGCCGACCAACGAATCTGCGTTCCTGATCTCCGAGCAGGACGGGATACCGGCACAAGTTACCAATCTCGTCGGGTCTGTCAATGGGACGACGGTGACACTAAGCTGGCTCGATCCGACGCAGGACACGAACGGCAATCCGATTACGCTTACCAACGTTCAGGTCTGGCGCGGGCTTCCCGGTCAAGGTCAGTTGATTGCCACCGTTAACCCCGGAGTGCAAACCGCTGTTCATACGAACGCGCCGACCGGAGAGGCCGACTACTACGTTCGCGCTTATGCGAATCCTTTTTACGGCAGTGCCCGCTCGGTACATGTCGTAGTCGGTGATGCGAGCTATGTGGAGGGATTTGACCAAGGAGATGGACTTTGGGTGGCAGGAGGAGATGCCGACGGATTCGAGTGGGGTATCCCGCTGGACGGTCCTAACGCGCTGAGCGAACCCAATGTCTGGGGAGTCGACCTTGACGATTTCTATGAGGACAATCAGCACGCGTACGTTGATCTGGATATCGGCCTGACAGTTGTTTCGACCGACGCGAGCTTCGACTGCTGGATCTGGTATGCGGCGGAGAATTCCTGGGACGGATGCAATTTCAAGGTCAGCATTGATGGCGGCAACACATGGGAGATCGTGACCCCCACTGAAGGCTATCCTTGGGCTTCAATCCAGGCGGATAACCAGTGGATTGGAGGAGAGCCGGCTTGGACGGGAACATCGAACAGTTGGCTGCAGGTACACCTACCCATTGGTGTCTACGTGGGCGAGGCTCCTATCTTCCGATTTGATTTCGGCGCCGACCCGATTATTTCAGGCTATGCCGGATTCTATTTTGACAATGTCGTCATCTGGGGGCTTCAGGAACCGGTGACGGCAACTGTCTCCGGCACGGTGACGCTGGATGGCGGAAACGGCAACATTACTCAGGTGCAGGTGCGTTCGAACGGCATCGGGAATCCAATAACGAATCCCAATGCACAGGGGCAGTACACTCTACAGAATGTGCTCGTCGGAGAGCGGACGATTACGGCGCTGTTGAACGGCTACCAGACGACTTCCATCATTGTTACCGTTCCCGAAGGCGGAATCAACAACGTGAACCTGCTGGTACCGCGCAATCCTCCGCCTGCGCCGACACTCACGTCCGCGTCGGTGAATGGCGAGACCGGTGTCGTGACCTTGAGCTGGACGTTGGTTGCCGATCCGCTCGTGGACGAGTATTGGGTCATGCGCAAGATGCGCGAGGACGATGACTGGGTGCACGTGCAAACTTATACCGGAAATAGCGGCACCGATCAGCTCACGTTGTCGGGCATTTGGCAGTATGCGATCCGCGCGGTGGACACGGGTGCGTCGCAACCCATTCAGTCGGCCAATTCCAACCATGAAGAGGTTCTGTATGGCGAGATTCCGCCGACGGGACTGCATGCCAATGGAAATTTCGACGATCATATTCACCTCTTCTGGCTGCCTCCGGGAGTCTCTCCCGCGTTCCAGATATTCTACGACGACAGTAGCGCCGAGGCCTGGTACAGTGTGCAGGGACTCGCGCCGAGCGGTCCGCAGGATTATTTTGCGGTGAGGTTTACCCCTCCGTCGATTGATTCTGTGGACTATCCGCTGCCGGTGCAGACCGCGAACATTTACTTCCAGATGTCGGATCCACCGCTCGCTCAGGTCCTTGTGTGCCCGGATGGCGGCGGATTCCCGGATCTTGATAATGCGTGGATCTCGTTTGTCGATCTCGCGGCCGATTCCAGCCCGGGCTGGTTACACGCTCCCGTCGACGGCGCCGTGCTGCTCGAAGACGATTCTGACTTCTGGGTCGCTTGGCAATTCGCTCCCGGATTGATCGGACCCTTGACGGGGTCGGATGCGACGCAGGTTGACGGACGATCCTATTGGACGCTGGCTCCGCCGCAGTGGAACCAGTGGAATTTCCATGACTGGATGTGCCGTGTCTGGGTCGGCGGTGCAGGCGGTGCGGCTGCTCAGGGTCGCGGCTTTGTGCTTTCCACCGGAACTGCCTCAGGCTATCGCATCGATCAGGTTCCGACCGGCGGCACGATCACTTCAATGACATTGTCCAAGAACGGCGCTGATGAAGCCGAAGTTGCGATGGCCGGTCCGGTCCGCTCGGCCGTGACGAATGTGGCCGGAGATTTCTCCGACATTATCGGCAACCCCGGCCGGAGCATTCCCAGCAACCCGTACTCGGGCGCGCCAATGCTCAGCTATCGCGCGGACAACCGAAATACGTTGGATGATCTCGTGAACTACCGGGTCTACCGGGACGGCGTGATGATCGCCCAGCCTGTCGAGTCGGAATACGATGATTTCGTGAATGAGGGCATCACCTACAGCTACTACGTCACCGGCTGGTACGATTCCAACGAAGAGTCCGGACCGACGGGTACGATTGATGCGACTGCGGCAATGGCTCCGGCCGCTCCGGCGAATGTAAACGGCGTGACTCTGAACAGCACGCAAATTCGCATTGAGTGGATCAATCCCACGGTCAATGCAAACGGTCAGCCGCTGATCGACTTTGCCGGCTGCCGCATTTTCCGTGACGGCGTTCAGATTGGAGAAGTTGGCGTCGGAGTGCAGCAGTACGTGGACACTCCGCCACTGCCAAACCGCACTTATTTGTGGGAAGTTCGGGGCTTCGACGAAGTGCCGAACGTGGGACCGGCCGGCAGCTTCGCGGGGTCCGTGATCGACCCGTGGGCTGAAGACAGCTATGACTGGATCGACATATCTCAGGACGGTATCAATACCGGCCTGACCTTCGACGACCAGAATAACGGCCCGTTCAATATCGGATTCCCGTTCACTTTCTACGGGAATACGTACACCTCGATACGTGTTTGTTCGAACGGCTGGATTTCGTTCACCGACGTTTCGACCACGTATTTTAATCAGCCGATTCCGAGCACGTTCGCTCCGAATAACGCGATTTACGGAATCTGGGACGACCTTTTCCTCCCCACCGGCGGACAGATATTGTACCGCGCCGATCCGGGCCAGTTCATCGTGAGCTGGCTGGACGTGCCGCACATTGACGGCCAGGGCATCTTTACCTTCCAGATCATTCTCGATGAGTCGGGCGGGATCAAGATTAACTACCAAACCGTCGATCACGCCATGTCCTGGACTACAGGTGTGGAGAATCTGGCCGGAACTCAGGCCATCCAACTCTGCCATGACGGTGTCGGCGACTGGTGCGCGACCAGCGAATCGGCGGTCTCGTTCTGGGGAGCGCCACCGGTTTATGCAAATGTTTCCGGGCATGTGACGCTCGATGGCGGCGCCGGTAATCTTACTCAGGTGGCCGTGTCGGCAAACGGCGTCAGCCATCCGACGACCAATCCCGATGCTCAGGGTGACTATACGCTAACCGACGTGGTAGTCGGCAATCGCCGGTTGATCGCGTCGCTCACCGGATATCATTCTGACACGATCAATGTGGCCGTGCCCGAGGGCGGACTGATCGGTCAGAATTTCACGCTCGTGCGAGTGGACCCGCCGGTTCCCACCGGCCTGACCGGATCCGTGAACAGCGGTACCGGATTGGTGACACTGGATTGGGCCGACTCGCCCGATCCGCTGGTCGATGTTTATCGCATCTATCGGAAGCTTCAGACTGAAACTCAGTGGGTGCTTGTGCAGACGGTTTCACAGTCGAATGCCACCGACCAGCTCACCGTAGACAATGTTTACAACTATGCGGTCTCGGCTGTCGACAATGGCGTGACTACACCTGTGGAATCGGATCTCTCAAGTTCGATTACCATCCTGTATGGAGAAATTCCGCCCGTGCAGTTGACGGCAAACGGGAATTTCGACGACCACATTCATCTGTCGTGGTTCGAGCCGGGCACTCCGCCGGAAAGCGAGATGTTCTATGACAACGGCGCCAACTCGCCGAACATTGACGGTATCGGCTGGTGGGGCGGTCAACCTACCTTTGGCTGGCTTGTGGCCAAATACTCAGGTAACGGCGAGATTGCCGTTACAAGGCTGAAAACCTGGATCACGAGTTTCGCAATGGAAGGTGATCCAATCCAGATCGGTCTATTCGCAGCTGATGACAGCGGGCTGCCGACCGGCGATCCCCTCAGTGTCGTCGACGATGTGCAGACCGCTCCTTTCGATGTCTTCAAAGAATGGGATATTGATCCGCCTGCGATTTTCCCCAGCGGGACCTTTTTTGTCGGCATGAGGCAGATGACTTTCAACTCCATCTGCCTCGGCGGCGATGACACGACTCCATTCATCAACAGCACGTTCTACTATGCGTTCACGGCGGGAACGTGGACTTCATACGAGCCGGGGCTGCCCGTGATTCCGATGCAGCGCTGTTTCGTTATCGGCGACGTCGGCGGCGTGCCGATGGAGCTGGAATTGGCTCCGAGCCCGGCAGGCGAACTGTCGTCCGTGCTGTCACAACGCAGCCCCGCGAAAGTGGATGCTCGCGGCCCTGTCAAGGTCTCGTTGCAGAAAGGGGCTCCTGTGCAGATGTCGTGGGAGACCTTGATGAATAAGTACAACGCGGATCCGCGTGCCGCGGCCATGCCGAATATCAAGGCTGATTTCACAGCCGTGAATACTCAGCGCATGATGGAGCGAGCCGAGCAGGCGACGGATGTGCGCGTTCCATACGCTTCTACTGGCGGCGACGATCGTGACGGACGTCGCGGTACTCTGGATGACATTCTCTACTACATCGTGTACCGGAATGGCGTGGACATCGGACATCCGGTGGGTCTCAGCTATGATGATCCACGACCGGAGAACACGCCGACGGATTACTACGTTACGGCCTACTACGACAACAACGAAGAGTCGCAGCCAAGCAATACCGTCAACGACGCGGTTTGCAACATGGCGCCGGGAATGCCGCCGAGTATCAATCTCACTCCGGTTGGGCAATCCACGATGCGCGTCACGTGGACCGCGCCGACGCAGAATGCCGACGGCACGCCCCTCGTGGACCTTGCCGGCTATCGTATCTATCGCGACGGCGCACAAGTGGGAACGGTAGGTGCGGGGGTTACGCAGTACGACGACGTGCCTCCGGTGCCGAACGAATTCTACTTGTGGAGCGTGCGCGGCATCGACGAAGTACCAAACGTCGGGCCGGAAGCCAGTCGCGTGGGTGCGGTGCAGAGTCCGTGGGAGGAAATCGAGTATGAGTGGATCGATATCTCGCAAAACGGGACGGCGCTCACCCTCTCGGACGATTCGTACTCGGGCAATCTGAATATTGGATTCACGTTCAACTACTACGGGCAGGATTACACTCAGCTGAAAGTCGGGTCCAACGGCTATTTGACGCTGGATGTCAACGATCCGTTCTGTCCGTACATCGAGACGGCGATTCCGAGCGCGGCCACGCCGAACAATGCGCTCTACTACTTCTGGGATGACATGAATCCGGGAGCCGGCGGTCAGGTTCTCTATCGTTCCGACGTGGCCGAAGGCCTGTTCATCGTCAGCTACCTCAACGTGCCGCACTTCGGTTCGGGTGAAACCTACACCTACCAGTGTATCCTGACCGAGAATGGCGGGATCATTTACAACTATCAGACGGTCCCGATCAACACCAGCTGTACGATCGGTGTTGAGAATGCGACGGGCACCGAGGCCATCCAGTTGCTGTTCGACGGTTCCGGTCCGTTCCTCCCGACCGATGGGTCCGCAGTTTCCTTCTGGGGCGGACCGTCGGGTGAGTTGGCCGGAACCGTGATTCGTCAGAGCGACAACGAGCCGTTGCCGGACGTGGCGATCTACCTGGTTGGTCAACTCGATACCGCGTACACAGACGCTTCCGGCGATTATTCACTCGGCGCCGAACCGGGAACGTACACTGTCGGCTTTGTGCACAGAGGATCATGTGACACGACGGTCGCGAATATCGAAATCGAAGACGACCAGACGACCACGCAGAACATGACCATGCGCAGCCCGTCGGTGACGTTTAGCGTGACGTCGATCTCCGAGGCGACGACCCCCGGCGTCAATGTGACAACTTCATTTACAATGGGCAATCCAACCGGATACTGCGACTTGGACTACCTGATCGCGGACAACGCCGCATGGCTGACGGCGACTCCGGCGCAAGGTTCGATTGTCGGCGGTCAGTCACGGGAAATCACGGTCCTCATGAATGTGCAGAATCTGAATCCGGGCCAGGAATATCAGGCTACGATTCGGATCACGCACAATGCGCCGGGCGATACGTTCCTGATTCCGGTGACGCTGTTCATTTCGCTGGATGCGGATGATCCAAGACTGGGTGTGCCCACGGAGTTTGCGTTCCACTCGAACTACCCGAATCCGTTCAACGCTACGACGGAATTCCGGTTCGACGTGCCGGCGGAAGCCCGCGTGGAAATAACCGTCTTGAATCTGCTCGGTCAGGAGGTTGCCACGGTGGTGAACGGCGTCTATCAAGCCGGTCGTCATCAGGTCTCGTTTGAAGGCAGCAATCTGGCTTCGGGTATGTACATCACGCGCATGAAGTCGGGATCGTACGCTGCAATGGGCAAGATGCTGCTGCTCAAGTAAACGAGTCGCGAATGGAAATGAGAAGGGCGAGCCCGCGCGGGTTCGCCCTTCTTGCATTTCGTCAAATCAATGAGTCGTCACATCCACGGCTCATCGGCTGACGGGCCATAAATGGATGGGACTTTCGCTCCGGCGATCCGCAGATATACGGAAAATTGTCCGCGATGATGAATCATGTCATGGAGCGTGAGCCAGAGAATGTCGCCGCGCCGGACCTTGTCCATTTTGCCGGGACCGACCATGAAGTCCATCGGTGCATTCCAGTCGGCATCGGGCATGGCTTCGATGCGCCGAGCCATTGCAGCGGATTCTCTTTCGTAGCGCGCGATGATCTCGGGGATCGTGCCCGAGACCTTCGGGAATTTCGAAAAATCCAGCGCTCCCATGATTGCCGCTTCCTGCATGGTCAGCTCGCCGACGAATATGAAGGCCAGCTCTTTTGCGCTCATGGACTTCTCCGCAGGCTTGAGATCGGCCTTTTCCGGCGGAAAGTGTTTCAGCACTTTGATCGTACACTGCACTTCGCGTTTCAGGTTTTCCAGAAATGTTGTTTTTTCGCTCACTGCTTGCTCCGTTCGTTGATGAATGGGATCGCGCCTGCTGTTTGAAATCTGATCGTTGTCTAAAATATCTTTGTGCCGACGTAAAGACCGCGCCGGGCGTTCCAGAGATCGTCGTCGAAATATACGACGCGAAATCCGCAAGACTCCATAATGGACCGCAACTCGTTAGTTGAGTGAAGTCGAAACCGATGTACTTCACTGAAGTGCGCTATGCTCTCCGGTGTGGCCACGAGATACTCGAAGTCGACGCTCATCATCAAGTTCTCAAGTCGTGATCGCGCCATGCGACAGACTTTAATGTCTTCCTGCTCGGCGGTATGCATGTGCACGCCTCCCGGCTTCCATTGCTCCGGAGTCAGGAACGGTTCAAGAATGAACACACCTCCGGGTTTGAGGTGTTCGGCGGCGCGCCGCAGGCAGCGTTCCACGCGATCTAAGTCGAGCAGATAACCGATTCCTCCAAACAAACAGGTGACCACATCGTACATCCGGCCGGTCGAGAACTCCGCGATATCCAAGCAAAAGTAGTGGCCCTCCGGGTTTCGCGCTTTCGCGATTTCCAGAAACGCGGAGTTCGTGTCGACGCCGTCCACAGAGTAATCGTAATCCGCAACCAGCCATTTTGCATGCAGCCCGCTGCCGCACGCCAAATCGAGCAGCGACCGCGCTCCGGGACGGTATTTCCCGATCAAGGCATGAAGTTTCGCCGCCTCTTCGCGGTAATTCTTCATCCGCTCATAGATCAGGTCGTAAACATGCGCGCTGCGCGAGAACTCTACTTTTTCTCCCATCGCTTTTCCCAACCCTCCGGCTGGTCCTTCAGATACTTGTCGAACCACTCCAGCATCATTTCGCGGTGCTCGATCAAATTCTCGAATTTCTTGATGATATTGTGATTCTCGTCCGCGAAGCGCACATAGGAGACCTCCTTGCCGAGAATCTTCAACGCAATAAACATCTGATCGGACTCGCCCGGCGGGACATTGTTATCCGCTTCACCGTGCATGATTAAGAGCGGAGTCTTTACTTTGTCCGCATTGTAGAGCGGCGACTTCCGCACGAAGATCTCCTGATGAGACCACGGCAGGCTCCCGGGAAGCGCAAGATCACCGTACCAGTAGCCCCAAGTGCCCACGCCGAAATAGCTGGCGATATTGCTGATGCCGTACATGTCGATCAGCGAGGTAAACATGTCGGTCTTGGTCGCCAGATCAAGCGTAATAAATCCGCCGTAGCTCCCGCCGTAGGCTCCGATTCGCTTTGCATCGAGATAGCTCTTCTCCGCGAGCAGTTTGGTGGTCCCCTCGATGATATCTTGCGTGGCTACCGTACCCCAGTCGTTGGAGTGCCAGTCCGCGAATTTCTGACCGTAACCGACGCAGCCGCGCGGATTCAACACGTAGACGACATAGCCGTTTGCGCACCACCATTGATAAGTAAAAGTAAATCGTTCATCACGCGGAGAGACTCCGCCGTAGTAATAGACGACGAGCGGATACTTGCGACTCGGATCGAAATCATCGGGAAAGTAGAGCCAGCCGTCGATCTCATCGCCGTTGCCGTTCGTGAATTCCCAATCCTCATAGCGGGAGATTTTGAATTGCGAGACAATATCTCGATTGGGATCGAGCAGCATCGTTTCGCGGCGGCTGCGCGTATCATAGGCAAAAAGCGCAACCGGGGCGGTCGGGCTCGTTGCCGCATAGACGAATACCGAACCGTCGACGGACATGACCGGCGAGTCGATTACGCTGCGACCGGTTTTGAGTTCGGACCAACCACCCGCGTCGGGGCGAGAGAAGAGGCGAATTCCCCCGTGATAGTCGGCAGAGACCCACAAGCCTCCGCGCGGCGTGCACCAGAGATGCGCGCGGCTTTCGCTCTCCACCACACTGAAATCCTCGCCCGCCGAAAGCGGCTCCAACTGCTTCGTTGCCGGATCAAACAGATAGACGCGGCCTTGATTTACATTATGAAAAACCGTATCCGACGGCTGTGATTCGAAGCCCGCTGCCGAGAACACCAGCTTTCCGCCTCCCGGAAGCCAGCACAGATTGCGAATCGTCTCCGTGTACGCTCTGGAGAGCACGCGCTCGCCTTTGCGAGTGGAAAGATCATAGACCCAAAGTTCGGTATCCGTGTACGGCCGCCCCGTGCGCGGCACATAGCGAGTGAACGCCAACTTGTCTCCTTCTTTCGACACGGCAAATCCGGTCAAATGGAAATTCCCGGTGTCCGTCACCGGCCGCGCGACTCCCGAACGGATGGTGTATTCCATTAACGAGATTCGCCGGTCAAAGTCATACACGCGATCCACGATTTCATCCAGCAGCTTGTACCCGGTTTTGTTCTCCGGCTCCTCTTCGCTCTGCGTGTAATACAGGTACTTCTCGTCGGGAGAGCAGACCACCTTTTCCAGCCCTTTCACATTGCTCAGGTAGGGCCGCGTTTCGTGAGTTTCGAGATGGTAGCCCCAAACCGTACTGCCTTCATCCCCCGACACCGTATAGCCGAGGATCGGCGACTGTGGGAAGAAGAACAGCGACGAAGGTCCGGACGGCCGCAATGTAGCCACGAGTTCAGGAGGAGAGATGCGATAAATTTCAATCCAGCCCGTCTTTTTGTATTTCTTATCCCTGCTCGAGTGAATCACCGCTGCGTATTTTCCGTCCGAGGAAACGGCCGGAGAGGACAGCTCGTGGAACAAGCCCCAGTCGGAAAAATTCGCCATCCGTCTCGTCGCGTCCAGAGAGAGGTTCACAACTCCTCCCGTGGCACTATCCGGAACAAGTGCGGCTGAGACTCCCCATTCTTGAGGTGAGAGACTCTCCTCACTGACAAACTTGAGCAGCAACAAGTGTTTTCCGGTATGCAGATCCAGTGTGCCGCTCAATTCGTAGAGCTTGTCTTTTGCGGAAGTTGCTTTGCCCACTGATTCTCCGTCAAGCCAGGCGGCGCAGGCGCGGCCCGATTTTACGGCGAGCTTGACCTCTTGCCGCCGAGCCGATTCAATGTAAGTTGCTGCGTAAATCGCATACGGATACGGTCCGCCGATTTTGAACTTGAGACTGTCCCTATTTTGCGCCTCCCAGAGTGCGTTTTCAGTCGACGACCACTCCAATCGCTGTCCCACTTCAGGTCTGAAATTATGCATATCCCATTCGACTTTGTCGGCAAGATCCACGATCTTGAACGCGGTATCGGCGAACACTTGCGGAGGAATTGCCAGCGGACCGGCGGTCAGCCAGCGGTCAATTTTGGTTGCACCGGCGGCCTGAGCGAATGTGATTTTGAAGAGGATCGCAAGAGCGAGGCAAGTAGTTTTCATGGTCAGTTCGTGAGTTAGCCGAACAGGAAATTACAGATTGTGACGCCGGCAACAAAGCCCGCGAGATTACCAATCAGACATGACGGCAGCGCGTGCCGGATGTTGCGTATGGAGACAGAACCAAAGTAGACGGCAATTATGTAAAACGTCGTTTCGTTGGAACCGTTTAAGACCGACAGCATGTTGCCGATCAAGGAATCCGGTCCATACGCCTTTAACCCTTCCGCAAGCACACCCTGCGCGCCGGATCCCGAAAGCGGCATGATAATCATCATCGGGAGCGTTTCGGGCGGCACTCCGAACGGTTCGAGCAGCGGAGACAGAAACAATGCGATGGAGTCCATTGCACCTGAAGCGCGAAACATGCCGATTGCGACGAGCATGGCCACAAGATAGGGAATGATGCGCAACGCGACATTGAAGCCCTCTTTGGCACCCCCGACGAACGTCTCGTACACGCGCACTTTCTTGATTGCGGCGCTCACGACAATCAAGAGAATGATGGAGGGGATCGCCCAACGCGAGACTATGTCCGTGCTTTGTGTGAGCCAATCACCCATTCGCGGTGCCTGCTGCCTTAGCGGAGAAGCGTTGCATGAGCTTTGCCGACAAGAGTCCCACAATTGTGCTGACGGCAGTTGCGATGATTGTCGGAACGAGAATCGACGTCGGATTCGCCGCGTCCTTTCTCAGGGCAATGATCGTCGCGGGAATGAGCGTTATTGATGTCGCATTGATCGTAATGAACGTGATCATCGCGTTGGTCGCGGTGGACTTTTCCGGATTTAATTCCTGGAGGTCCTGCATAGCTTTGAGTCCGAGCGGCGTTGCCGAATTGCCGAGCCCGAGAATATTTGCAGCCATGTTGGCAGTCATCGAACCCATCGCAGGATGGTCTTTGGGCACGTCGGGAAACAGCCGTCGCAGCAGCGGGCGTACCAATCGACCGAGTGTACCGACCATCCCGGCCTCCTCGGCGATTTTCATCAGACCCAGCCACAGGGCCATCACTCCCACCAGTCCGATCGCAATCTCCACAGCGGTTTTGGCGGAGTTGAAAGCGGCTTTGGAGACCTCGTCCATCCGGCCATTCGCCGCTCCGACAACAAACGCCAGCACAATGATACCCGCCCAAATCCAATTGATCATTCTGTATTCCTCATCCACTTATCCCATGCTCGCCCACGAAGCATGTGATTGCCTTGCTCTCTGCCAAAGAATGCGCTAAAGATAGAGGCTTGTTTTCACATTCACAAGGAGAAATCGCTCGATCGAGAGAGTATCACCGCCGAGGTGTGCATGCGCCCAAGTATTCACTATTAGCATATCTGACAAAACTGGTCAGATTTAGACCTCTTGGTTGCTTAAGTCCTTAATAAACAGCGTCTCAAAGAGCTTGTTTCCGTTGACATTCGATTTGCATTTGCGTATATTGCTGGTTAACACTGGGATTAACCTCGGTCTTGTTCTGGAAGGAACTTCGTAACCTTTTGCAAACGATAGCTTTACCAGTTGTGACGGAACCATCGCGTGAGGATCGCTCGGAATCGGGTATCGGGAAACGCAACAAGCGAGTTCGCGAGATCCGAATCGGGGCTGTGACCATCGGCGGCAATCACCCCGTGGCGGTTCAGTCCATGACGCTGACCGATACGCGGGATGCGCGCGCGACGTTGAACCAAATTCGGCAATTGGAAGAGGCAGGCTGCGAGATTATTCGCGTGGCCGTCCCGGACGACGAGGCTGCTGCTGCCTTGCCGCTGATCAAGCGGGAGATGAATGTGCCGCTCGTCGCCGACATTCACTTTCACTACAAGCTCGCGCTGAAGGCCATCGACGCCGGCGTGGACAAGATTCGCATCAACCCGGGAAATCTTGGCGGCGAGGGTCGCGCGAAGGTCGTGACCAAGGCGGCGCGGGAGGCGGGGATTGCGATGCGAGTGGGAGTGAACTCCGGCTCGCTTGAAAAGGACCTGATCGACAAGTATTGCGGCCCGACTCCGCAAGGCATGGTGGAATCCGCGCTTCGGCACATCGCATTCCTTGAAGATGAGGGTTTTTTTGATATTGTTTTGTCTCTGAAAGCCTCTAATGTGCCGCGCATGGTCGAGGCATATACGCTGATGCGCGAACAAACCGACTATCCGCTGCATCTCGGAGTCACCGAGGCAGGGCCGCCGTCGACCGGGATTATCAAGTCCGCGATGGGAATCGGTTATTTGCTCGCCAACGGCATCGGCGAGACCCTGCGCGTCTCTTTGACCGCGGATCCCGTGGAAGAAGTTCGCGTGGGTTGGGAGATATTGAAATCCCTCGGACTCCGAACACGCGGACCGAATCTCGTCGCTTGTCCGTCATGTGGAAGATGTGAAGTGGACTTGATTGATCTGACCACGCGAGTCGAGAAAGCGATTGCCGGACTGGAAAAGCCGCTGCACATCGCCGTTATGGGTTGCGTCGTGAACGGTCCCGGCGAAGCGCGTGAAGCGGATCTGGCTGTCGTCGGCGGTAAAAATAAAGGCATGATCATGAAGGACGGCAAGATCATCGCCACGCTGAAGGAGGACGAGCTGATCCCGCGCCTGCTCGAAGAGGCGGACAAATACGATGTGAGCGGACGAGCGGATGGCAGGCCGATGCTGGTGGCGGGGGCGTGAAATTGAACAATGAGGACGAGAGATGCTGACTTCAAAGGCGGCCGCTGAGAGTGCCTTGAAGTACGTCAGCGATGTTTTCTCGCAAGATGTTGATGCGGGAAGAATCGTCAACGTCTTGATAGAGGAGATTGACCGTGACGAGAATGGCGACTGGCTCATTACGCTGGGATGGGACCAGCGGCCCAACTATGCCTTTGGAACTGGTTTCCCGGTCTTGCCGGTACGACGGGTCTACAAACAATTCCGCATCTCTGCAACCAGTGGCGAAGTGGTCTGGATGAAAATTCGCAACGCCAATTAAGATGAGGCCGGTGGCATCCGTCGTTCTGGATTCAAACCTATTCCTGTTGTACTGTGTCGGATGCTGGCGACCGGAACAGATTGCGATATTCAAGCGGACGTCAAGATACGAGGAGAAGGACTTTGATCTCTTGCAGAGATACCTCGTGCAGTTCCAAAGTTTGACTATCACACCCAATACTGTCACTGAAGTCAGCAATCTATTGGGGCAACTCCATAATGATCATAGGGAAGAGATATTCGGCACACTCAAAGGTCTGATTTCGCAAAGTACCGAGCAATACGTCCCGAGCAGCGAGGCGTCCGATTCACCATGCTATCAGCGCTTTGGAATAACAGATGCAACACTCGAGCAACTGGCTCGCAGGGGACACGTTGTGCTTTCCGATGATTTCGCATTGACTGGCACACTTGTTAAGGCCGGGCTTCATGCGCTCAACTTCACGCAACTTCGCGTCCAGAACTGGGATTCGTGACCATCGTTTCTCATGCCCTCCCCCAAAATCCCCATCACCGCCACCTTCGCTCGGATTCACGAGATCGAGCATCCGCACATCGTGGCGGAGGTGAACGATTTTCAGGTGAAGTTCACCAAGCTGAAGGGAGAGTTTGTCTGGCATCATCACGAGCAGGAGGATGAACTTTTTCTCGTGGTGAAGGGAAGCTTGAAGATGCAGTTTCGCGACGGGGACGTGATGGTGAACGAAGGCGAGATGATCGTTGTGCCGCACGGGGTCGAACACTGCCCCGTGGCGGAAGAAGAAACTCATATTATCTTATTCGAGCGAAACTCGACGATTAACACCGGCAATGTCCGGAACGAGCGCACGCTCGAAACACTTGACCGAATCTGAATTTCGGCGGAAAGAGAATTCATAAGATGCCCAGAGATTATCCAAAGCCCTCTCGTTCGACCGGCCCCAGACCCGGCGGATTCGCAAAGAAGAAACCGTGGGAACGCCGTGAACGGCCCGAGGGCGGAGACCGACCGTATCGGAAATCGTTCGGCGAGAAGCGCACATTTGGCGCGCCGCGACGCGAGTTTGACGGACCGAAGCGCGATTTCGGCGACAAGAAGGACTTCCGATCCCCTCGCTATGACGAGGAACAGTTTACCGCCATTGGAAAAGTTGCCGATATCGTCGGCGTGGAACCACAGAGCAAATTCGATATGCTGAAAAAGCTCTGGGATTTCTTCCGCGACGAAAATATCATTGTTGCCGCAAAAGCGCGCCGCACCAGACCCGACGCGGGAGATTGGCGCGGCGAGTCGGACGGCGAGGAGCGACCGCGGGAACGCAGCTATTCAGACGACCGTCCGGCGAAGAAGACGTATCGCAAGCCAGCGGGTAATCATCCCACAGCATTGCGGGCAAAGAAGCTGGAAGGCGTAATCCGCAAAAAACTGGGGGATCGCAGAGTTCGCGACGAATAGTCAACGAACTACCTGCAATTCGCGTCGTCGCATCAGTCTCGCCAAGAACTTCACGGACAAGTGCACGGATGTGTCTCGTCCGGCCTAGACAATCAACACCCGCTGATCGAAAACTGGAGAACGGATGACCGTCAACATGACGACGATTGAAAACTACCGTCCTGAACCCTTCACGACGGACGACGAGAAAGTACAATTCGAGCTGCTCGAAAAACTCGTCACCTCGCTGCGGCCGATTCTTCTCGAAGAAGGCGGCGACGCACAGCCTGTTTCCGTGCGGGACGGAGTCGCGCGAGTCGCCTTCGGCGGCGGTTGCGAAGGGTGCGGCGGTGCGCTCGAGAACATGGAAGGCGGTCTCCGCCTAATGATCCTTGAAAGAGTCCCGGGTCTGAAGGAAGTTATCTTTGAATAAAGGACCGGATTCGCAAGCGGAATCGTCCCACCTCAAGGGGCGAGGGGCTGACCGCGTAGCTGCTGCAGCCGCAAAGGTCGGAGGAAACGGCAAGATCGTCATGCCGGAGACGGAACAGCTCACGGGTTTCACGCTGGTAGTCGAGAAGGTGTGGCTGTTCTTTTCCTCGGTGAAGTTGACGATTGTCCTGCTGATTCTACTCGCGGCGGCGATGTCCTACGGGACCTATATCGAGACCGTGATGTCCAACGGCGCGGCGCGGATCGTGATTTATCGCTCATGGTGGTTTGATTCGCTCATCGTCCTGCTGGCGATGAATCTGATCGGCTGCACCCTGCGCCGCGCGCCGTACAAACCGCATCAGGCATTCTGGCTCTCCACGCATGTTGCGCTGCTGATCATCATGGCGGGATCCATCGTCACTCACCGCTTTGGTGTTCAGGGCCAGATGATGGTACCCGAAGGCGGTGTGGAGAGTGTGTATCACGAGGAGACGCTGGATCGCGAAAACCTGAACATGGTGCTCGGCAACCAGCGACGGCTGCCGTTCGATGTGCACTGCGATGACTTCGCGCAAATCCTCTATCCCGGCTCGGCGCAAACGCGCATCTTCCGTTCCAAAGTCTGGGTCGTGAAAGAAGACGGTGACACCGTGCGCTGGGATGTTACACTCAATCATCCGCTCGTTCACGAGGGTTTCAAAATCAGTCAGGCCTCGTGGGTGGATCTACCCGATGGCAGTCAAGCGACCATTCTCGGTGTGTCCTACGACCCGGGAATCCCCTTGATGTATGTTGGCGGCACGCTTCTCGTCCTGAGCATGGCGGGCATTTTCTTTGTCAAGCCGTGGCTGAAGCGCAAATTCCCACCGAAGCCCGTGCAACGACACGTCAGGCTTCCGGAGGAGACGGAAATGACCCTGGAAACGAGCCCGGCAGCAATGCAGGCTTCCAAAACTTGAAGGAATGCGCATGAGGAGGCGTCTTTTGACCTCGCTGGTGTTGGCGCTGATGATGAGTACGGCGATCATCCCTCCGTCCATCGCCTCGCCGGACAACGAATTTGACTGGGATCTTGCCGGACTCATCGCCGTACAACACGGCGGTCGAGTCAAGCCGCTTTCCACTTTTGCCCGCGATCTCGTCGCGCAGGTCCACGGTCACTCAAGTTACAAAAGCCAACACCCGCTGGAAACTTATTTCCATTGGATGTCCGACGGCGAGAAATGGTCAGAGGAGAAGCTGTTCTACCTTACCAAAGGACCGCTCCGTTCAGAAATGGAGCTGCCCAATGATGCGGGAAACTACTTCCGGATGTCCGAGTTGCAGGTAAACTCCGGCCTGATGCGGCTTGCGCGCGAAGGAGCGGCGGCCGATGAGAAGGGAGACAAGCCAAGTTTCACGCAGACAAAGGCCAATGAACTGCTGGGCCGAATGCAGGCACTCTCGACGGTGTTCAGTCATCAATCCCCGAGGATGGTGCCACAACCCGGCGGCGATCCGCAGGCGGAGTGGATGACTTTGCCGGCGTTACTTTCCAGGTACGATGAAGGCACTCTGATTCCGGAAGACGGCCAAAAGGTTGACGATCCCTATCGCGCAATGGCCATTGCCTTTTCGGGTATGTACATGTCCGTGCGCGACAACCGGCCGGACATGTTTAACACATCGCTGGATGTGTTCCTTGAGAATCAAGCACTGATCCTCGCCGAGCAACCCACGGTGCTTTCAAAACTGCATTGGGAAGAAGTCTACCTCTGGTTGCAGCCGTACACGGTGGCGAAGTGGTTGCTCGTCGTCGCGCTCTTTGCACTGGGTTTGAGTTTGTGGCGGCGTTTGACCGTAGTGGAGTATGCCGGACTCTCCGCGCTGGTGGGCGCTCTCGTGTTCTATACCGGCGGCCTTGCGTTACGCGCATACATCAGCGGACGCGCCCCGTGGTCGAATATGTACGAGTCGCTGCTGGCGATCGGCTGGTCGCTGCTCATCGTGGCCGTAGTCTACGAGTTGATTCGCCGCGACCGCGTGATGGCGATGGTCGGATCGGCACTGGGGATTTTCATTATCGGAATTGCGCAATATGCCAGCCTGGATCGTGGCATCAATCCGCTGGTCCCCGCATTGCAGAGCTACTGGCTGAACTATCACGTCATCATCACCCTCGCCAGTTACGCCTGCTTCGCAATTGCGATGGGCGTCGGCCACACCGTTCTGGTATCCGGCATTCGCAGCAAAGGTGCGATGACTCCTTCGCTGGCCGGGTTGGCAAAGGCGAATCTGAAAATTGTTCAGGTGGGAAGCCTGCTGATTATCACCGGCATCCTGCTCGGCGCCGTTTGGGCGAATGTGAGCTGGGGAAGATTCTGGGGTTGGGATCCCAAAGAGACTTGGGCACTCATTACGTGGTTCGTTTACATCATACTCCTGCACGGCAGAAGCGCAGGCTGGCTCGGCTGGAGGGGATTCGCGGCCTGCTCCGTGGGCGCATTTCCGATCGTGATCATGACCTATTACGGAGTTAATTTTTATCTGTCCGGATTGCACAGCTATGGAGCCGGGTCGGCGCCGGGTGTGCCGTGGCAGATGTTCGCCTACGTCGCCGCAGAAGGCGGATTCCTGTTCTGGGCTTTGTCACGGCTGAAAGGCACGCTCCCGACTCGACCGAAAAGTGGACAGGGAGCCGCTCAGAGCGTACCGTCACGAGTTCAAACTTCGGAGGTTGCATAATTGCAAAAACCCCGGGTGGAGACCAGCCTGTCGCCCGTGATTACGCGGGTGGAAAGTCCGGCTGATCTGAAGAAACTAACCCTGGACGAGCTCGAGCAACTCTGTGTCGAATTGCGAGCGGAGCTCTGGGAGACGATTAATACGGTCGGCGGACACCTTGCCGCTTCGATGGGAGTTGTTGAACTCACCGTCGCCTTGCATCACACTTATGATGCGCCGCGAGACAAGATTGTTTGGGATGTAGGCCATCAAGGCTACATCCACAAGATGCTCACCGGGCGCCGCAGGGAGCTGCGCAGCATTCGCCAACTGAAAGGACTGTCAGGATTCCTGCGACGCGACGAAAGTGAATTCGATTGCTTTGGCGCCGGACACGCGTCCACTGCAATCAGCGCTGCCTACGGCATGGCGGCGGCGCGGGACTTGAAAGGCGAAGACTACAAGGTTGTGGCCGTCGTCGGCGACGGCGGGCTCACCGGCGGACTCGCGTTTGAAGCGCTGAATAATGCCGGACCGTCGGGACGAGATTTCACCGTCATCTTGAATGACAACGGCATGTCCATCTCGCGAAACGTCGGCGCCGTTCCAAAATTTCTCGCGCGCATGGAATCCAATCCAAAGCTCTCGCGAGTCAAAGACGAAGTCTGGCGACTGCTTGGCGAATCACCCGTGGGCGCGCGCACTCTGCAACGTCTTGCCGGCCGCATGGAAGCCTCCCTCAAGACCTTTATATCGCCCGGCATGTTGTTCGAAGATCTCGGCTTTCAGTATTTCGGACCGTTCGACGGTCACAACTTGCGCGAAATCGTCGAGATTCTGCAAAACGTGAAGGCCGCGCACAAGCATCCGGTCATCATTCACGTCATCACGCAAAAGGGGAAAGGCCAGGAGTGCGCCGAAGCCGATCCGATCACGTGGCACGCGGTGAAGGGCATTCCGGCGAAAGTCGAACCCAAACTCGAGTCCGTCCCGCTGCCGGCGACGATGGCCTATATGGACATTTTCGGCGAGCAGATGATTCGCGAGACCGCCCGAGATCGAAAGATCATCGCGATCACCGCCGCAATGAAAGAAGGCACCGGACTCGTTAAGTACGCGACGACTCACCCGAACGAGTTTTTCGACGTAGGCATCGCCGAGGGACACGCGGTGACCTTTGCGGCGGGCATGGCGACCGAAGGGTTGCGCCCGGTGGTGGCGATCTACTCCACATTTTTGCAGCGGGCCTTCGACCACATCGTCCATGACTGCGCCTTGCAGAAATTACCGGTGGTGTTTTGTCTGGATCGCGGAGGACTTGTCGGGGAAGACGGCCCAACGCATCACGGCTGCCTTGATCTTGCCTATCTTTCGTGCGTGCAGGGAATGATTGTCGCCGCGCCGCGTTCCGGAAGCGAATTCCGAAATCTGATGCGCACGGCCCTCATGCAAGACTTGGCGCCGTTTTCGATTCGCTATCCCCGCGACAAAGCACCGGATGTGATCGATTGGGACACCGAACCCGAACCGATTCCCATCGGAAGCTGGGAAGTGATCCGCGAAGGCAGAAAAGTTCTCGTCCTGGCCATCGGCACCATGGTGGAAGCTTCGAGGCGAGTCATTGCCAGCGAAGAGCTGAACGTGACGCTGGTGAATTGCCGCTTCCTGAAACCGTTCGACGAGAAGTTGCTTGCCGAACTGCTGACAAGACACGAAAGTGTGATCACCATTGAAGAGGGTGCGGGCTGGGGCGGATTCGGTGCGTTGACTTCGAAGTATATGCTCGCCCATGGCCATCATCACAATTTTGCCTCGCTTCATCTTCCGGATGAGTTCATCGAGCACGGGAAGCGCGATCAGTTGCTTGCCATCGCCGGACTTTCGGATGCCCACATTTCCGAGGCGATCATTGGGATGCTGAAAGGCAATCGCGCGCAATCCGAGCCTACTTTTTCGGTTGGTCAATCAATTCGGCGACTCGGTGACGATCATCAGGAGAATGCGGATTCATGAAAGTGCTGATTGATCCGCGCGCGGGATTTTGCGGCGGTGTGCGGAGAGTCGTCAAGATGGCGGAAAAGGAACTTTCCAGCACTGGAGAGCAGCTCATCAGTCTCGGCGACATTATTCACAACGAAGTGGAGATCGCCCGGCTCAAGGAGCTGGGGCTAAGCAGCGCTAATCACGAGATTCTCGGCAACGGCGCCGCGCCTTCCAAGTTGCTGATTCGCGCGCACGGTGAGCCGCCGGAAACCTATGAAAAAGCCAAGGCGCTGAGCGTTGAAATCGTTGACGGCACCTGCCCGGTCGTGACGCGCTCGCAGAACATTGCCCGCACGCATTACTTGAACGGCGATCAAGTGGTCATCATCGGCAAACCTTATCACCCGGAAACGATTGGCATCGTCGGCCACTGCGACAATCAGGCGCTTGTGGTTTACGACCGCGAAGACGTGCAACGGCTGGATGCGGCACGCAAGACCTTTGTGCTCTGTCAGACAACCATTTCACGAGAATGGTTCGAGGAGCGCATCGCATGGATCAAGGAATTCTGTTCCGAGGTCGAAGTGCAGGTGGAGAACACGCTCTGCCGATTCGTCGTGGGACGGGACAACGATCTCATGAAATTCGCCCGCGAAGTCGACGTGGTCGTCATGGTCGGTGGCACGAAGAGTTCAAATACCAAAGTTCTGTTTGGGGTTTGTAAGGAAGTGAATCCGCGCTCGCACAGCGTCGTCACTGCCGAAGAAATCGACTTCGAGTGGTTTCGTTCCGATGATGTCGTCGGTGTGACCGGGTCGGCCTCGACTCCGCACTGGCTGCTGGAGGACGTGCGCAATTACATTGCCGAGAAATCGAGAGCTGAAGTGATTGAGAAGGCGTAGGATTCTACGCGATCCGGCCGCGCGAGATGAGAAGGAGTGGCGATGAAAGGTGTGCGTTTCATTTTTGCAATTTTTTCGGCAGTCTTCCTGATTTCCGCGCCCTCGGTGCGGGCGGAGCTCGTGCCGACAGCGCGCGGGCTGCAACTACAACAGCGCGGCGGCGTGCCTGTCTCGGGAGTGATCCTGTTCGAGCCGGCGCAACAGCATGTTCGACGTGCGTGGGATGACGTGGGGGTAAACGGTCGCTGTAATCAAGATCCGATCGGCGCTCGCCAAAACGAGATCACCGCGTTTGCCAATCCGCTGAATACGGATATCGTTTTGACGGGCTCCAATGACTATCGCAACGGCGATGCCTCCGGCGGTTTCTACCACACGATCAATGCCGGCGCGACCTGGTTCGATGCACTGGTTACCCGTGGGCCCGTTGGGACGTACGACGCAGCGGGCGATCCTGTCGCCGCCGTGGATCGCGACGCGAGAATGTATGCGTTGTACATTGCGTTTGATCGAGACCCGGGTGTGGACAACGGCTTGTATTGCCAAACTTCGTCGGACGACGGCAGCACATGGCAGGCTCCGGTGCCGGTTGCCGAACATGTCGGTGAGCCCAATCCCGACTTCGAGGACAAACCTTACGCGATTTGTGATATTGTCCCCGGTTCGCCCTACTTGAACAATTTTTATGTCACCTGGACTCGTTTCTTCGCCGCCGGTGGAGCGCAGATTCACTTTGCCAAGTCAGAAGATGGCGGCGCTACTTTCTCGGCTCCGCTCGCGATTTCGGGCTCAACCAATGCGCAGTTTTCCTGTCCTGCGGTCGGACCCAATGGCGAGATCTACGTCGTCTGGTACACCTACGGCTCCGTGACCATTCGATTCGACTATTCGCTTGACGGCGGGACAACATGGCATCTGGATCGCGCGGTCAACGGTTTCAATGATACCTTCCCGCAGAATCCTTGCGGCACTTGGCGCAGAGTCTCGTATCCGGTGATCGGCTGCGATGTGTCCAACGGCCCGCGACGCGGTTGGATCTACGTAAGCTGGGTGGACAATAGTGGTGGC
Organism: uncultured Alphaproteobacteria bacterium; assembly: GCA_964529255.1. Taxonomy (GTDB): domain Bacteria; phylum Electryoneota; class RPQS01; order RPQS01; family RPQS01; genus CAZVXJ01. Next base: position 26,338 of record CAZGVT010000003.1, read on the forward strand.
GAGCCCGATGTCTTATTCGTGCGTTCCGAAGACGGTGGAACGACTTGGAGCGCGCCGGTTCATGTGGAAGACGATATGAACGATCGCTGGCAGTGGTTCCACTGGATGACGGTTCATCCCGAAACCGGAGATATTGGCATCTCGTGGCTCGACCGGCGCGAAGATCCTGCCAATTGCACCTATCGTACTTATGCGACGATTTCGACGGATGGTGGAGATACCTGGGCCGCAAATTTCCCCGTCGGAGATCAAGTGTCCGATCCGACCACATCAACATTCATCGGGGACTACTGCGGAAACACGTTTAAGAACGACGGTTTCTATGCCGCCTGGGTTGACCTGCGGAATGATGGTGGTGACGCTTACGCGGCGTGGTACCGTTTGGGATTTGCGGCACCCGATGCGCTGGTGATTCAAGTTACTGGCGCAGACTTGGTGCTACAATGGAACTCGGTCGGAGCGCCGTTGTACAATATTTACAGTGCGTCATCACCGGACGGCCCGTTTGATACGCTGGAAGGATCAACCTCGAATACGACATTTACAGATGTGAATCCGGTCGCATTTACCAAATTTTACGAAGTCAGGGCGGCAACCGAATGAGTCAAGTTGATGACAGTCTGACTTTGCCGGTCATTTCAGAGCATGCTACCGAGCGCAAGGGTCTCTCGAAACCAGAGTGGCTGAAAATCCGCCTCGGGCAGACAAAGACTTGGCATGGCGTGCTGCATATTGTCAGACATCAGAATCTGCATACGGTTTGCGAAGAAGCGGCTTGCCCGAATCGCGCGGAATGCTGGAGCCGGGGCACCGCGACTATCATGATCATGGGCGGCACTTGTACGCGCTCGTGCGGTTTTTGCAATGTGAAAACCGGACGGCCGCGACCGCTGGATCAGGATGAGCCAAGGCGCGTTGCCGAGGCGATTCGAGGGATGGGTCTGAAATATACTGTGATTACTTCGGTGGATCGCGATGAACTGCCGGACTGCGGAGCCGGCCATTTTGCCGCAACGATTCGCGCGGTCCACGCGTTAAATCCCCTGTGCAAGGTGGAAGTACTCACACCCGACTTCAAAGGAGTGCGGGATCTCGTCGATACGGTGTGTGAAGCCCGACCCGAGGTCTTCGCGCACAACATGGAAACCGTTGCCCGCCTGCACTTGCGCGTCCGTCCGCAGGCCAAATACTGGAGAAGCCTGCAGGTGCTCGCGCGAGCCAAGCAGAAGGGGTTGGTAACGAAATCCGGAATCATGCTCGGCTTGGGCGAGACGCGTGAGGAAGTGCTTCAGGTGATGCGCGATCTTGCAGATGTGAATTGCGATTTGTTGACCATCGGGCAGTACATGCAGCCTTCATCGCGGCACTTGCCGGTTGAAGCCTATGTTCATCCCGACGTATTCGGTGAGTATGCCCGATTGGGGAAGTCGTTCGGATTGCGGCACGTGGAATCCGGACCGCTGGTCAGAAGTTCGTATCGTGCTGAGACGCAGGAAGCGCTGATGCGCGAACATCTTTTGTAACTGAATTCAGATAATCTGTGTACGATAGAGAGGAGCAGACAACATGATTAACCTGTCACCATTGGCCGTCGAAAAGGTCAAGGACTTTATGTCCAGGGAGAACAAGTCGGACTGGAAATTGCGGATGGGCATCAAAGGCGGAGGCTGCAGCGGATTCCGATATGTGCTCGGATTTGACAATCAGGTCTCCGAACAGGATCAGGTCTTCGAGCAGGAGGGTGTGACCCTTGTATGCGATACGCGCAGCTACCTGTACCTGAACGGCACGACCATTGATTTTGAAGACGGGCTGAACGGTTCCGGTTTTGTGTTCCGGAATCCGAACGCCAAGCGGTCGTGCGGCTGCGGTCAGAGTTTTTCCAGTTGATCGAGCGCCCTTTTCGCGCGATCATACCCAATTACCGCGGACATTTGATTCGGCCCTTCACCCCGCCGGGTGAAGGGTTCGGCTTTTCGCCGAACGTCCCGCCCGTCAACTCATGTCACATGTAGAGATCGCAATTACCGAGGAGAATCTCTGGTTCACTGAGCGGTATTTGAATCTGTTCGACTATCTCGATCTGTTTCCCGCCGACGCCGTTGGAACGGAATCACAGCGGGGCGTGCGGTTGGTTTTTCACACGGATTTGGGGTTCGATATCACGTCCGACATTGACGGCGGCAAATTGCAACTCCGAAACCGATCCAAACTGCACGGCTGGCTGCGCTTCACAACTGAGCACGGCCTGCGACCCGGCGACATGATTGTACTGGAGCGAATCGGTCCGCGCGAGTACAAGCTCGAATTGGTGCGAGCGGGCTCGAATGCGCGGGAGTGAACCCGAAAACCGGGCGTGTTGATCGCACGCCCCAGACTATTGACAAACCCATCGATGTTTGAGGGGCCTGTCTTGGGAGCCGCGAGGTGGCTCTCAATTCGCCACGCGAGCACTCGCGAGTTCTCGAACCTGATCGGCCCGGCGGTTGGCTGCAAGCAGCCAACACTGCCCGGGCCTTTGTCAGCAAACTGGGCGTGTTGATCGCACCCCCCCTTTTTTCTTCCCCATCAAAACAACAAATTGATTGAATGGCCTTAATTCGCTTTCCGCTGGATGAATTGATCGGAGACGGTCTCGTGCGCGAGACGGAGTTCCGGGAGCAGCTCAATCGTTTAAACGTGGAACCCTATCGCGGCCAAGCCGTACTACTCCCGTGGATACATCATCTCGAACTGCCGATCTGGGTATATTTGATGGCCGTTGCCAAATTGTCCTCGGTAGTGGCAGTGCTCTCGTTCGGTGAGGCCTGCAGTCCGGTCACTTTGCTTCAGCGTGGCCGAATCTCCGATTCACTCGAAACGGGGAAAGATTCGCCGACTTGACAAACGATAGGGTATTGTTTATATTGCAGTACTTGGCACCTGAGGAGGCTGCCTGATTGGGTCCAGCTAAATTCTTAACATTTTGTTTATTATCAATTTAGTAATCGCATGACCCCGACTGAAGGAGGGCTGTGGGAGCTCGTACTGGTTGCCTCACCCTTTGCCAAATTCATTCTGCTTGTCTTGGCTGCGATGTCGGTGGCGTCGTGGACCATCATTCTTGAGAAGCTAATCCTCATGTCCCGCGTCCGGCGAGCCAATGCCGGGATGGGACATTACCGTTGGTCCAATTTCGATCCTCGTTCAATGGCCATGGAGGCGCGCCGCTACAGCGCGGCATTCACATCCAGGGCCTATCTTGCGGTTTATCGTGAACTATTGGATCGCGGGGGCGAGTCCTCCTATGACGGTGAACTCGTCGGGCGCGAGTTTTCCAGAGCCGTCACAGCAGAGTTGAATCGCGCTGAGCGTTTTCTTCCGTTTCTCGCAACTTGCAGTTCGGCAGGACCGTTTCTGGGATTGCTCGGAACGGTGTGGGGAATTATCAGCGCATTTCAGCGAATCGGAGTCTGGGGCGGGGCCAATATCGCGGTCGTTGCACCCGGTATCGCTGAAGCTCTGGTGGCAACCGCCGTCGGATTGTTCGCGGCGATACCCGCTCTGGTGGCCTACAATTTCATCTCGAATTGGCTGCGCAAGGAGGCCGGTCGAGCCGAGGAATTCGGTGATGATCTTACCTACGTCGTGACCCGTCATTCCGGGCACACTCCCACTGCCACGCGCATTCGTCCCGTGCAGTAATCGATCATGAAGCACGGCTCCTTCAAGGTTCACTACCGCCCGATTCCCGACATCAACGTGACTTCGCTTGTCGATGTGACATTGGTGCTGCTGATTATCTTTATGGTTGCCGCGCCGATCATGAAGAATACGCTCAACATCGAAGTTCCGCAGGCCGTTACCGCAAAGCCGAATGATAAGGACGGGATCACGATCATCGTCCAGAAGAACGGCAAGATTTCGATCAATGATGTTTCCACCGATGAAGAGCGCTTCGATGCCGACTTCAGCCAGATGTGGAATCCTCAGAGCAGCGAACCGGTCTTTCTCAAGGCGGACGGCGGAGTTCCCTATGCCAAAGTGCTGACCATTGTGGATGCGCTGCGTGAGGTCGGCGTAGTCGATCTGGGATTGGTCGCGGAGCCCGGCGAGTCCCGGCACGGCCGCAGGCGGTAGAGTTTCCATGCGCGGCCCATTTGCGGGTTCGATTGGTCTGCACGTCATCGCTGTGCTGATCATGATCTTTGGAAGTCGACTCGGTGAAGGCCGGAAGACTCCGCTTCCGCAGGCGACCAACGTCCGGCTTGTCCGGCCGATGGCGACACCGGTTGCCGCACCCACTCAAAAGCAGCAGTCGGAACCGGTGATTCCCGAATCGAAACCGCCGCTTGAAATTCCCAAAGAGAAGAAGGAAAAGTCCGAGGCGAAGCCGGTGGAAATCCCGGACAAGCCGAAGCCCCGCAGTGTGCTGCCAAAACTGGAGCGGCGCGGAGAATCGGGAAACGTGCTCAAGCTGCAGAATCCCGGATTCGATTACGACTTTTACCTCGGCTCCGTTCAGGCAAAGATCGAACAGTTCTTCCGTCCACCGACGGGGGTCAAAGGTCAATACATGACTACCGTCGGATTCGTGATTCAGAAGGACGGTTCGGTTTCCGATATCCAGCTGGTTAAGAACTCCGGGAACTCGTTTCTTGACCTGGCTGCCGAGCGGGCCATACGGGCGGCCGGAAAATTCGGACGATTGCCTGCGCAGTACGAACAGAATCAGCTTATTATCCACTACGAATTTGTGTTGAATCCTTCCGGCAAATAAGCGAGTGTGATGCGTAAGATTCAGAGCCGCGTGCGTGGTTGGTTGGGATACTTGTTGCTCATTGGCATTAGTTCGGTGCTTTTTGCGCAACCCATTCGCATCCGAACGGACGCCGCTTCGGTGGGCCGCATGGACATCGTGGTCTACCCGTTTACGTCCACCACGAGCGACGCCTATTCAGCGGATCTTGCAAACGTGTTGTACGACGTCGTGAAAAACGATTTGGCTTATTCCGGCTACTTCAATGTGCTGGAGCCCGGTGATCTTCCGCCGGATACCGTCGTGCAGGTGCGGAGAGTGGGAAGCAGTTACGATACCTTGCGCACATTTTCAGGTTCGAGTGCCGCCCGCATTCAAGGCACCGTTGCGGCGGGATGGGATCGCATGACCTCGTCGATGAAGATATTCTTCCCGCCGAAGATCGTCGCCGAGTACGAACAGGACTTCAATTTCAGTTCCGACGGGGCGCGCGACGCCGGACACGAAATTGCTTCGTGGATTACCCAGATGCTCACCGGCGAAACCGGTGCCTATGCTTCCAAAATTGCATTTGTCGTAAAATCGGCCGGTACGAAAGAGATTTGGGTGATGGACTGGGACGGCGCCAATCCGCATGTGCTTACCCGGGACAACTCGACGAATATGTCTCCGACATGGTCCGCCGATGGCAAGAGCCTGTATTACACTTCGTTCAAATCGGGCAATGCGGATATTTACAGGCTCGATCTCGCATCCGGCAGGAGCGCGCCGTTTGCCGCAACGCCGCGTTTGGACAGCGCGCCCTGCGTGTCGCCGGATGGCCAATGGGTGGCGTTTTCCTCTTCTGAAGACGGCAATTCGGAGATCTATCGTATGCGGCCCGACGGCAGCGACAAGGCTCAACTCACGGTGAGCTACGGCATTGACACATCACCGTCCTTTGCGCCCACCGGCAACGAATTGGTCTTCACATCGGATCGCGGCGGCAGCCCGCAAATCTACAAGATGGACATTGACGGCGCAAGTGTCCAGCGACTAACCTACTCCGGGAATTACAACGAAACCGCGCGCTGGTCGCCTCGCGGTGATATGATCGCTTTTGCAAGCCGGGAAGTCGGATTCCAGATCTTCACACTCTCGCTGGCGGACGGCCGAGAGCGAAGAGTGACGGACCCGGGATCCAATCTTGATCCAAGCTGGTCCGCCGACGGCATGAAATTGGTCTACGCGTCCGTCCAGGGCGGCAAAGGTTCGATCTGGACCTGCAACTGGGACGGCAGCGGAGCAAGACAGTTGACCTTCGGGCTGGAAGCGTCTCAGCCGCAATGGGGGCCGGCTCTGCCTCAACTGACTTCGGAAAACTGACACACACTCTCTATTCACACGAATTGAGTCTTTCTCATAAATCGAATAACCTCTTTCCATTGGGAGCAAAGAACATGAAACGAGTCTTGAGGATTTCGTCACTGCTCTTAGTGATGATTCTCTCGCTGGCGGTCGCCACAACGGGTTGCAAGAAGAAGACAAAGACGTCCTCCGAAGACGGCAGCGGCAAGCCTGATATCGTCGACACCGGAAACGGCAATACCGGGGATTCCACTCCGCCCGCCCCGACCGACGACGAAGCCACCGCGAAATCACGCATTCGCACCGTCTACTTCGATTTTGATCGGTCCGACGTCCGCCCGGATATGCGCGATGAGATCAAGGAAAACGCCGATATCTTCCGGGAGTGGAGCAACTGGATGATCACCGTCGAGGGCCACTGCGACGAGCGCGGCACGACGGAGTACAATCTTGCGCTTGGCGAGCGCAGGGCAATCGCGGCAAAGCAGGCGCTGGTCGCCGAAGGCATTGCAGCCACGCGACTGACGACCGTGAGCTTCGGCGAAGAGCGAGCCGTGGATCCGGGTCATACCGAATCGTCATGGTCCCGCAATCGTCGCGCAGAGTTCCGCGCGAAGTAAGTTGACTGTGCCGGTCGGTCGCCTGACTTATCTGCTGATTATCGCCGTTCCATTGCTGCTAACGGTCGGTTGTGCGTCGCGTAAGCAGATGATGGATCTGCAATCGCAGACTGATCGCATTGCCGCTCGCATCGACAGCTTGTCGGCGTCTCAGCAACGCATTGAGTCGCTGGTGACTCAGCTCGGCGGAGAAGTGCGCAATTACAGCGCCGCTGCTCAGTTCGGATCTTCGTCGTTGCAGGAAAATGTGCAGGGTCTCACGGCCCGGCTCGATGACATCCTGAACCGGATGGACCGCTCGCTGGCCCCGCTCGAGGAGTGGCTCCGTGATCAAGGCAGCAAGGACAGCAGCGGCGCCAAGATTCTCGGCGTCGATTTCTTTGATGCCGCCCAACGTGATCTCGGCCTCGGCAACTACGATCTGGCGGAAATCGGATTTTTGCAGTTTCTCGAACAGAATCCGCAGGGCGATCTCACCGATGATGCGCGGCTCGGTCTTGCCGAGTCGTACTATCACCGCAAGCAATATGACGAAGCAATTGAAGAGTATCAGCGGGTAATCGATCTGGATCGCAATGGCCCAAAGGTGCCGGCGGCGATGTTAAAGCTCGGACTTTGTTACCGGGCCCAACAGAACATTGCCGCCGCACGAAAACAGTGGGAAGAGCTGATCGAGCGATTCCCGCATTCAGAAGAGGCCGGAGTCGCCGGGCAAAGATTGTCCGAACTCAAAGGCCGGCGCTGACTTTCCCGGTGAACAGCAATCCAATAGAACCACAAACCCCATCGTCGGATACGATGGGGTTTGCTTTTTCCGGAGGCCGGTGATGACGATCAATGGAACGGAATTCTCTCGGCGCAGATGGTTCATTCTGCTCCTGCTCGGACTGCTCCTCGTCGTGTTCTTGTATATTATTTCCGATCTGCTGCTCGGCGTTATCGGTGGGGCTTTGCTTGCCGGCATGACCAACCCAATCCACCGGCGGCTGTTGCGGGCAACCGGGAACCGGAAATCGACGGCCGCGTTGATGGCACTGGCTGTCACAACGCTTTGTGTGATCGTTCCTCTATCGCTAATCATCCTCATCCTGGTGTCGGATGCCTCGCGGCTGGCTGGCGAAGCGCGGGCATGGTTTGAGCCGCATCGTCCGGTATTCGATGCAACCATCGCAGAGATCACGAGCGGCGGAAGTCTGTACTTCTTTGACTACGAGATACCGGTAACCGAATTGACCACGCGGCTCGAAGAATCGGCAGGCAAGATCAGTGAGTTCCTAATTGGATTGGTACAAAAAACAGCTGGTACAGTCGCGCGAGGTTTCCTGTTGCTGGCCATTACCATGTACTCACTGTTCTTCTTTTACCGCGACGGCGACAAGTTTTACGACTGGTTGAAGAGCGCACTGCCGCTCAGCCCCGATCAATCGGAGCGTTTGCTCAGTGATTTCTTCGCCACGAGCAGGGCCAGCTTGAAAAGCGTCGGAATTATCGGCGCAATTCAGGGCGCGCTCGGAGGATTGGCGTTCTGGTTCTGCGGGATCCCCGCTCCGATCTTTTGGGCGATACTTATGACGGTCGCTTCCGTCATCCCTGCGATCGGCGCGCAGATCATTCTCCTCCCTGCCGGCATTCTGCTCATCCTTGTCGGCAAAACAGCCTACGGCGCCGGATTATTGCTCTGGAGTTGGATTGTGATTGCCAACATCGACCAATTGTTGCGACCGTATCTCGTGCGCCGCGATGTCGATCTGCACGAGCTGTTGGTCTTTCTCACGACGATTGGCGGGCTTGCCACGTTCGGTTTTTTCGGCTTTCTCATCGGACCCGTGATCGCGGCGCTCTTGAAGTCGACGTTTCAGATCTATCACGAGGTCAATGTGTCCTCCTGAGCGACAACTGGAGGCATGACCACTCCGCCGGACATCACCAGTTTGATCGCCTCGTCAACCGTCAGATCGAGATCGACAGCATACTCCGGCCGGATGATCACGGTGAATCCTGAAGTTGGATTCGGTGTGTGCGGCACAAAGACGGAGAGCAGTACGGTTGCATTGCGTTCCGGAAGTTGCCACGAGCGCGTGCTGGTCACAAAGCCGATGGACCAGGTGTAATCATTGGGAAATCTAATGGCGACCACTCGCTGAAAACTCGCGCGATCCGCGAATACCGTCTGGATAAATTTCGTTACTCCCTCGTAGATCGCGCGAATCACCGGGATTCGCGTCACCAGCCGCTCAAAAAAGTGAAACAGCCTGCGACCAACGACGCGTCTCACCAGCGCACCGACAAGGGCAATCAGCACTATCGTGATCAAAAAACCAACGACATCGGCAAGCCATGAGATCACTCCCAGCCATTGTTCCGGAGCGGGTAGCGATCCCGCCAGTGTGCGCAGGTACGGCGATACGAATCCGCCAAGCGCCCGCACCACAATTAGCACGAGATAGACCGTGATCCACACCGGAGCGAGCACGAGCAACCCGGTGACAAAGTTTTTGCGAAAGTGCGCCGACAGCGACTTTCCTGGAGTATTGCCGGACATATTCAGTCTCCGTTGAGCGGAAAGCCCGACTTGTATTCAAGCCGGGCTCTTGTTATTGCACGGATCCGTAAACGCTATTTGACAGCGGCAACTTGAATTTCGTAAATGCGCTCACCCGGGCCGACCAGGCCGATTTCGCGCGCTGCGCGCTCGAGCGCCGCTTCGTCCTTATCATTCAACGCGGTCAGGTACGCCTTGAGCGATACCTTCTCGCGCTCTAATTCGGCGATCTGCTCCGCCCGCGCATCGTAGAGTTCGGTGAGCTGATGGTAATCCCAAATTCCGGAATCGCCAAATACAAAAATCACCGCATAGCCGATCACAGCAGCGCCGGCCGCGAGTAATTTCCAGTTCCGTGCGACAAAATGTCCCTGCTTTGGACGGCGCTTCGGACGGTAAATCGGAGAGTCGTCGCTCATTTCCAAATCGCTCCAAAATAAACCGCATCGTCACCAAGCTCTTCTTCAATCCGCAGCAACTGGTTATATTTCGCAATGCGATCCGTGCGGGAGGCGCTGCCGGTCTTGATCATGCCGCAGCCTGTCGCGACGGACAAGTCCGCAATAAACGTATCCTCGGTTTCACCCGAGCGATGCGAAATAATCTGCGTATAATGTGCCCGGCGCGCCAGGTCAATCGTGTCCAGAGTTTCGGAAAGCGTGCCGATCTGATTCACCTTTACCAAGATGGAATTCGCCACGCCCTTCTCGATGCCCTTCGAGAGCAACTTTACGTTGGTCACGAAGATGTCGTCAGCGACAAGCTGCGTCTTCTTTCCCATTTTCTGCGTCAGCGTCTTCCAGCCGTCCCAGTCGTGTTCGGACATCCCGTCCTCAATTGAAACAATGGGAAAGTCCTTGCATAGCGCCGCATAATACTCCACGATCTCATCGCTTGACAGCGAAAGACCCTCGCAGGATAGATCGTACTTGCCGAGCTTCCTGTCGTAAAACTCGGATGCCGCGCAATCCAGAGCGATGGCAATCTCGTCACCGGCATTGTAGCCCGCATCTTCAATCGCTTTGAGAATCATCTCAATCGCCTCACGATGCGATTTCAGATTCGGCGCAAATCCTCCCTCGTCCCCCACATTCGTTGCGTGATTAGCTTTCTTCAGCACCTTCTTCAGATGGTGAAAGGTCTCGACTCCGGCTCTCAACCCATCGGAAAATGTCGAAAAACCACGCGGCACAATCATGAACTCCTGAAAATCGAGCGGATTGTCCGCGTGAGCGCCGCCGTTTACGACATTCATGAAGGGCACGGGCAGAATCTTCGCGCCGACCCCGCCAAGATATTGATAGAGCGGCAACCCGGCGGCCTCTGCCGCCGCCCGAGAACACGCGAGACTCACCGCGAGAATCGCGTTCGCGCCCAGCTTCCCTTTGTTGTCAGTGCCGTCGAGATTCAGAAGCAGGCTGTCGATTTCCTGCTGGTAAATGGCGTCCTGCCCGAGTAACTTCTCCGCAATCTCGGTATTGATATTTTGTACAGCATCCAACACTCCCTTGCCGAGATAGCGATTCTCGTCGCCGTCCCGCAATTCGAGTGCCTCGTTGTCTCCGGTCGAAGCTCCGGAGGGCACGGCGGCCCGCCCAAGCGATCCTCCGGCCAAGACAACTTCAACTTCAACGGTCGGATTGCCGCGCGAGTCCAGAATCTCGCGGGCAAAGATATCAGTGATCTCAGTCATGGATTTTCAGAGTTCGGGTAGAAACGGTTGAGAAGGGAATATACGAAAGCAAGAAGGAAAACGCAAACTGGAGAACCGCGGGCCCTCACTCCTCCTCAGGAGAACCCTCGTCTCCCGTTTGGCCCATCAGGGAGTCGAAAATGTCCAGCGCCCGCGCATGGTACTCGGCGGGGACCTGAATTCGCCACTGTTTGCCCGGACTGTCCGTGCCCATGACCACTCCCAGACCTCCCGCCGCAAGGTCGGTCTTCACGAGATTGGGAATCCCTTCATCGTCGAGCACCTCTGTGACCATCGCCACCCACAATCCGCCCTCCAGCGGAGGCAGGCTTACCCATTCGGTGTAACCGCGTGCCTCGCCGCCCGCGGGCTCAGGAATCGTTTGCTTGGTCATGATCGTCAATGGGTTGGAAGTAGAAAAACCGTTCCATCAGCTTTACATATTCGGAGAATGGCTGTCCGGCAGGAGTCTGGCTGCGAACCCGCCGAATCGCATCAATGCGGCTGTCAATTTCGTCACAATAATGCAGTACTATCGCTTCAAGAGTCATCGGCTTCACCGGCGAGCCCATCGTTCCGTCCCCTTGGTGCGAGAGGATCAGATGCAGCAACTGGCGGCGAATCTCGGCCGGGAAATCCGGCACAGCAGCCATTTGCTTCTCGACGAACAGCGTTCCCTGCGTGATGTGGCCAAGCAGCCGCCCCTCAACAGTATAGTCAATTGCAATTTCCGCCCCAAGCTCGAAAACTTTTCCTATATCGTGCAGAAGCGCGCCGGCGACGAGCAAGTCGCGGTGCAAGTCCGGATACAGCGGAGTGATCGCATCCGCCAGCCGCGCCAGCGACAACGTGTGTTCCGCCAGTCCGCCAATGGTAGCATGATGCCAAAGCTTGCCTCCCGAGGCCTGCAAGAACCGCGCAAGAAACTCCTGATCTCCGAAGATATTCTCAAGCAACGCGCGCAGCGGCGGGCTCTCCACCGTACCAACCATGCTCACCAGCCGGTGATGCAGCTCCTGTTCGCTGAGAAAAGAATGCGGAAGAAATGCGAGCCGGTCCGGAGCCTCCTCTGCGGTCGCCACGCGAACCCTGGAAATAATCAGGCCGGGAATGTCGCGATAGCGATCGGTGACGGCGTCGAGCTTGACGACGTCTCCCGCCTTCGCCTGCGACGCAAATTCTTCAAAGCCCTCCCACATTTTCGCATCGAGTGTTCCCGAGGGATCCTGCAACTTCAGCTCAAGATAATTTCCACCCGACCGCTTGGGTTTCGATTCGATCTTTGTGAGCAAATAGAAGCCGATGACTCTATCACCGGCCGGTAGTTCACGAACACGCGCAAGAGGAATGGTGGTTTCAGGTGTACGAGACATGAGTGAATCAACTCACGTCGCCAACTTCCGAGAGAAGTCGCTTGATTTCAGAACAAAACCTCCTGAACGACGGGCCGTTTTGACATGCTGCGTCGATGTCAAGCCGGGCTGCAAATCGAGGCGCGTCATCTACGCCGGAATAGTTGCGCAAGTCGTCCATGTTGCGTTCCAGCTCCCGTTTCGCGTCTCGGATCGTCTCGATATTGGGCGGAGAAACCGCATTGGGCCGAATTCCGCAGACATCCCGCAACGATTCTTTCGCGCTAAGAAACCATGCCTCGAATTCTCTTACCGCCGCGACGACAGAACATGGGTAGTGCCAGTTCGATCGTAACTCTTGCTGTAACGTTGTCTCAAGCGCAATGGGGTCGTCATCGTCCGAATCAAGTAGGAGCAAAAGCGCACAAGGCTGACGTGAGCTCTGGTATGCAAGCCTAATTCGTCTCTTTAGCTCGTCAGGTTTGACAATGCGGTTTCGGTACACTCGGTGAGTGGTGATTTGTAACTCGCCAACGTCCTCCACGCCGACGATTCGCCGTATCAGCCCCGGCAGTGCATTTACTTCCGTCTTGCCTTCCACAAGTACAATCAGCTGCTTTCTCATGCAGTTTGTTCGGTTCCGGGGAAGAGCGGTCCAAAGAGATCAAAGTCCGAAATGGCGTCGGCAGCGGCATCTATTGCCAAGGTGAGCTCGTTAGAGCGCAGCAACTCCCCTGCATAAAAAAGACGGTCCCGAATTACATCGCGAATAGCCGGAGTGACCGGGCCGACAAGCGTACGGCCTTGATTGTCCATCTCAACGACCCGCAAGAATGAATCTTCAACTTCTTTCAAGTCAATCAAGTCAGCGCTCTGAGTTGCAATGATGACCTGACGATCAAGAGATATTCCCTTCAGGACTTGGAATATGACCTCCGCCGCTCCGGGATGAATCGCTAATTCCGGATCCTCAATAGCGATCACAGGGTGATACCCGACTTGATACGCCGCAAGCAAAATCGCCAGAGACCGCAAGGTGCCCTCAGACATGTCGGCTGCCTGAAAGTTAATGAGATGACCATTCCCATGCGACTTTTGGAACAACACCGTTTCCGTGGATGAACCGAGATCAAACTCCCCAGAAACCTCAGATCTCACCGACTCCACACGACTCACACCAGAGACGATGTGCGACAAGAGGCTTCCAATCCGCTTATAGTATTCGCTACTCTCACTCTTTTCGCTGGCGATTTTACGAAGCACCGCGGCGGCGTTGCTCCCGTCGGATCGCAGATACTCACCGGAGTCAGGTACTTGCCACTTCCGAATCTGATCAGTCTTGAACGAGTAATAGCGCACATTTCTCAGAATCTGAAGCACTGCGCCAAGATTGTTCCACCCCGAAAATGCGGTAACGAGACTAAGTTGGCCAGTGGATGCCAGTGGTTTCGTGCCGGTTGAGTTCTCTATGAACTCATTCCCGCATCGATAGTAGCCAAAGGCAGCAGTCTCCTGAGTACGTCGAACATAGCAGCGCTCCCGCCATGCCACTTGTGTGGCACTAAACGGATCTGATTCGATCTCAAGACTGAAATCGGCCTGTCCGAAAATCGGTGAATCGCAGAGAATTCGGAATCCAAGCGGCCATCGGGCTCCGGCAACCCGGCAGTTTATCGCATCAATACCCCCAAAATCGCGCATAACATCAGCCGCATTTCTGTTGGCTATTTCGGAAACCATGCGCAGCGCATTCAGAAGATTGCTCTTCCCGGCTCCATTAGGTCCAACAAGAACAGTGAAAGGCTCAAGCATAACTCGAGCCCTTTCAATGCTTCTGAAATTCTGAATCCAGAATTCTCTGATTCTCGTCATCGAGCTACAACCTATAACTCACCGTCAACACCGCCGCGCTCGATCGGATATCTTCCGTCAGGCCGTCAGTGACCTTCTCCGTATAGCTGGTCATGTGATAGGCCGCGTCAAGCATAACGGAGCGATCCACCAGTACGCCCACGCCCAAAGTAAAAATGCTGCGGTCGTCTTCGCCTCCGGAATTCCGGAAATTGGATGGAGCAAAGCTATAACCGGCTCTGGCACGAGTGCCAAACGCGGGAAACAGGTACTCGCCGCCCAGACTCAAGCGAGTCGTCGATTGGTAATCGTCCTTGATTTGACGATTGGCTTCGGCCTCACTAACGTCCGTGAATGGCGTATGGCCGCGAAATTCCATCGCAGTCCAATCGCGATATTCCAAATCCGCAGCCGCAAGCCAGCGACCGGGACTCACGGAGGCGCCGAGGCGATAAACCGCCGGAAAGGTCATCCGATAGTCGATGTAGCCGTCGTCACTGTTGAACTGCCAATTCTCCTCGAACTTCATCGACATCGGAGTCTGGTACGTGACTCCGACTCGCGCAAAACGACCCGCGCGAAAGAGCCCGCCGACATTCGCGCCGAACGCGCGCATGTCCGTGTCAATCGTCTGCTCTTCGAGCCCAACGACCGCAAATTCCTCACCGATAAATGAGTACTCATCGCGCCCGGTCCAATACTGCAATCCCATGCCGAGCGCGAGATTGGGCGACACATCCACCGCCCCGGCCAGTGTCCAGAATCCCAACCGACCGGACTCCAGCTCATCAAACCAGTCGTAGCCCGAATTCCCGCCGGAGCCGCTGCCATCCACTCTCGTGCGCCGGTCAAATGCAGCCGCCTGTGCGTAGCCGACGGCAAAGCTCAACGCGCCTTGATAAACCGGAACGGGAAACACCATGCCGATGTCGTTGATGCGCGTGCCACTCGTCTCGCCATCGTACGGACTGCCGAAGTAATCCGTATCATTTGCGTAGCCGGACCGCGCAAGCGACGCCTGCAGTTCGATCCGCTTGACTTGCGCGAGCCCGGCGGGATTCCACCAAACCGCAGAGAAGTCATCGGCGATTCCCGTGTACGTGCCTGCCATGCCCTGCGCCCGCGCGCCCGGCCCGAGATGCTGTCCGGTGGAAATCAGCAACCGTTCCGGCAACTGATCCTGAGCCGCCGCCGCCAATGCCAGGGACAGCAGTGTGATATGAAGAATGTACTTCATCTGTTGTTATCTCCCGCGCCGACCACCGCGCTTGCCGTCATCGTCCTTCTTCTTCTCTTTTTGATCCTTCGGATCGGGCTGGCTCGGTGGTTGTGTCATCGGCGTTGATGGCGCCGGGGGTACATAGGAGCCGCCGCCCAGAGGAGGCGCATCACGTCTGCCGCGATCACGCGGACGCTCCGGCTCTCCCGGAATCCCTGGTCCACCCGGCCGGTACCACCACGGATCATAATATGGATAGTTCCACCATGGCACGGAATAGTAGTCGTAGTAGCCGTAGTAGGACCAGTAATAAGCCGGGTCGTAGTTGTAAAAGTCAAAGCCCCAGCGCGTGCGCGGACGGCCCCAATTGTACCAGCTATTGTCGTACTGCGGATAAACCTGATCGTCGTATTCCGGTTCGGTCAACGTCGTATCGATGGCCGTGGAATCGTAGCGATTGTACAGCGAATCGTACGGCCCACGCGCGGCGAGTTCCATGCCCGGTCGGTATAGTTTCGTGTAACAGCCGCCGGCAAGAATTGCCAATACGACTGCACCGGAAAGAACTAGAGTTGCGCGTTTCATGATCGTTGTGCTCTTGTTATGAGCTGTATACTTGATAGACTTATTTACTCTTTCAACCCGCCCGCGATTGCGGCTAAGTAACCAATTGTATGATTACCGCCTTTTGCGCGTGCAGGCGATTTTCTGCTTGATCGAAAACCACACTCTGTGGGCCATCCATGACCTCGTCCGTGATCTCTCTCCCCCGCTCCGCCGGTAGACAATGCAAAACAACCGCCCGGTGGTCGGCGTGAGACAGTAACTTCGAATTCAACTGGAACGGCCGCAACAACTGTGCTTTCGCTTCAGCCTGCTCTTTCTGACCCATCGAGGCCCACACGTCGGTGTACAAAACATGCGCGCCTTTTACAGCTTC
>CAZGVT010000004.1:0-20456 GCA_964529255.1 uncultured Alphaproteobacteria bacterium
TCGAAAGTGGTCGGGGGGATGATCGTATTGCCTCCGGAAAGTTCGCTGGTGGAATACTTCCGCGATACGCTGACGGCGATTCACTATCCGCCGTATCAGTGGAAAGCCGAGATCTGCTGGGGCGGTGGCACGCGCAATCACGTAAACGAGGATACGATTCACATTTCCGGAATCTGGAAGCCTTCGAGCAATGAGGATTTTCTGCGCCACGATGAATATGCGGCACTGCCGCAGGTCGGAAGATACAAATCCGGCTTTGACGGCCTGCAGGACATTTTGAATCGCGCGCAGGCGGGAGAGCTGGATCCGGAGATGATGCACACGCTGACGATCACGTTCGGGCAGGCTCAATATATCACTCCCGGCTACATCGACAGCATCGAGTCGGCAATGCTCTCGTTTGCACCTTATGTTGAATTGGGGTTGATTCATTTCGTGACATTGCAGGAGGCCGTGGAGATCTGGCGGGCAGAGTACGACTCCACATGCGGGAGATTTTCGGAGTATCTCGGCGATTACTATCTTTCGCCCCCGACGAGACTGACGGCCATTTCGGCGGGAGCGAATGTGCAATTGCGCTGGTTCGGCGAGCGCTGACCAGAGTTTTACAATGCCGTATTTTCTCGGAACATCCACCGATCCGAATTTTCTCACTCCGGCGGATTCTCTGCGAAAGTACTTCCGCGTGACGGCGAATTCAGAGTAGCGCGGCACGGGCGTGCGCAATTGAAGAAAAGGCGACCCGCAATGGCTCGCCTTTTCAATTCTCATTCGCGGCTAATTCGATTGACTATTTCAACAGCAGCAGCTTCTGAGTTGTGCTGTAACTACCGGTTTGCACGCGCGCGAAATACAGCCCGTTCGGCCGATCGCGGGCGTCGAAGGTGAAGGAGTGTGAACCGGCGGATAACAATCCGTCATGAAGTTGCGTAATCTCTCTGCCGAGAAGATTGTAGACGCTAACGGTGGTGTGTGCGGTGATTGGCACATCCAGAGAGATTGTTGTTGTTGGGTTGAAAGGGTTGGGGTAAGAGGTGAGGGAGAAGTCGCCCGAAACTGGACTACGCCGCGACTCGATCGCGAGATTTCCGCCATGAACCTCGGCGAGAAATTCGCGTGGATACATGTGAGAGTCGTTAGTCTCACCGGTGATAATCAGTCTGCCTGAAGTGAGCGGAATCACCCTGTTCGGATTGAGAAGTGAGTGTGGTCCCGAAAAGCTGTTTGCCCAGAGAGTGTCACCATGGTGATTGAAGCGTACGACGCTGTACCGATACAGGAAGACAAATCCCGTATCGGAGGTTGTCGCAAAGTCATCGGCATAGTCATCGTAGGCAGCCGTACCGTAATATTGCGTCCACAGAGAGTCACCGGCTTCGGACCCGCGAACTACCATGATTTCATCATTCCGACCAAAGACATTCATGCTACTGCAAAGATACCAACCACCATCCGGCGCAGAGCGGAGCCGCGGGGACGCATGAAGTTCATCGGCGAGGTGCAGATCGCGAGTCCAGATCGCAGTCCCGGAGTCGGAAAGGCATCTGATGGATTTTGTCAGATTGTATCCATTAGACAGGTAGAGCAATATACGTCCTTGAGGCGTTACCTCTACTGCACCACCAATGCCGGGTGGGGTCATTTCTTCGCCGTAAGTACGACTCCACATGCTGTCGAGCGTGGCAGACAGCTTGAGTAGATAAACGGCATCATACTCCAGTGAGGTGTCTCGACCCAACAAGAGAAAACCGCCATCCGGAGTTGAGAGAATCTTGGTCGGGGCAGAGCGCTCTGTGTCGTCTCTGAGCGGCCTCATTTCGATGTTGCCAAATTCGTCGCAATGTACAAGCCGTCGTTCGTGGCCCGCAGGGGTATCAAAGCCACCAATAGCAACACAACCGTTGTCCGCTGAAGCAGCAGCCGCAACCAGGTAGTCATCCTCCAGATCACCAAAGGTGCGTGTCCAGATTGTGTCACCGCCGGAGGAAGTTCTTATGATGTAGGCATCAACGAAACCGGAACCGCTTGGCCGATAATTCCCCAGCAGATAGTAGCCACCATCGGTTGACCGGACTATTGCTTCGACGTGAATTTGAAACGAGCTGCCGTACGTCCTTGTCCACAGCGTATCCGGCGGCTGAGCGTTAGCGGCGGCGAGTGCAAACGAGAGTGTGAAAAGTGAAGCGAGCGATTTCATGGTTCCCCCCATGGAATGTTGTCCGAGTGTGATTTCCCCCCCCTTAATCCCCCCACAAGAGGTGGGGGGAGGAGTGAGGAGCGAAAGCGCCGATACTTGTGTGTATCGGCGCTTGGAATTTTCAAGTGGAATTAGTCGTCGGCGGCTTCGGCCAGTTTCTCTTTCAGTTCGCGGAAGGTTAGGATGTCGTCCTTCGCGCTAACCTGTATTGTCGAGCCGTCTGCAAACCGGCCTTTCAATAACTCCTCGGCCAACGCATCTTCGAGATGCCGTTCGACCGTCCGGCGCAGCAACCGCGCACCGACATCGGGTTTGTATCCCCGGTCAATAATCAGGTCGCGCGCCTTCTGGTTGAGCTGCAATTTCAGATTGCGGTCAATCAGCCGCTTGTTGATCTCTTCCACATAGAGAGTGAGAATCTTCTCAATGGAGTCGCGCTCGAGCATCTTGAATACAACGATCTCATCGAGACGATTCAGGAACTCGGGGCGGAACATGATCTTCACTTCTTCCATCATCTTGCCCGCAACCTTGTCATGGCTGATGGTGCGCGCTTCACTGAAGCCGAACTGCAGGGATTTCGCCGCTTCGCGCGTGCCGAGGTTCGAAGTCATGATCATGATCGAGTTGCGGAAGTCCACGCGCTGACCGCTGCCGTCCGTGAGTTCGCCGGCATCGAGGACCTGCAACAGAATGTTAAACACGTCCGGATGCGCCTTCTCGATCTCATCGAGCAGGATCACGCAATACGGCTTGCGGCGAACTTTTTCCGTGAGCTGCCCGCCTTCGTCATAACCGACATATCCCGGAGGCGCGCCGATGAGCCGCGAGACATTGAATTTCTCCATATACTCGGACATGTCCACGCGAATGAGCGCATTGGGATCGTTGAACAGAAACTCCGCCAGTGCGTGCGCGAGTTCGGTCTTTCCCACACCCGTCGAGCCGAGGAACAGGAAGCTGCCGATGGGCCGCATCGGACTCTTCAATCCGGAGCGCGCGCGGCGCAGACTTCTGGCGATCACATCGATCGCCTCTTCCTGACCGATGATCCGCTTGCCCAGCGCTTCGCGTAGATTGAGCAGCCGCTCGCCTTCGCCGGAGGTGACCTGCTGCACGGGAATGCCGGTCATGCGCGAAACCGTTGCGGCGATGTCGTCGGCGGTCACGGAGATCACGGGACGAGCTTCGCTCTTCTCCCATTTGTCCTTCTCCTCCTTCAACATCGTGTCCAGCTTGATTTTCTTATCGCGCAGCATGGCCGCCTTTTCGTACTCCTGCCGCTTGACCAGGTCCTCTTTCTGCTGGCGGATCGCTTCGATTTCCTTCTCGATCTGAATGATCCGCTCCGGAATCACGATATGCGAAATGCGCACGCAGGAACCGGTCTCGTCGATTACATCAATGGCCTTATCTGGAAGGAAGCGGTCCGTGATATAGCGGTCGGCGAGTCGCACGGCCTGATCGACCACCTCATCCGGATACTTCACTCCGTGATGCTCTTCGTACTTCTCGCGAAGTCCCTTGATGATACTGATCGTGTCTTCGACGGAAGGCGGATCCACCACGACCTTCTGGAATCTTCGTTCGAGCGCGCCGTCTTTCTCGATGCTCTGGCGATACTCTTTCAGAGTCGTCGCGCCGATACACTGCAATTCACCGCGCGCCAGCGCAGGCTTGAACATATTCGAAGCATCCAGCGATCCTGAAGCGGAACCCGCGCCGACAATCGTGTGCAGCTCATCGAGGAACAGGATAATGTTCGAATTCTTCTCAATCTCCTGCATAATCGCTTTGATGCGCTCTTCAAACTGCCCGCGATACTTCGTGCCGGCGACAATCGATCCGAGATCCAGCGCAACCACGCGCTTGCCGAACAGCACAGGCGAGACCTTTTGCTGCATAATCCGCAAAGCGAGGCCTTCGGCGATGGCGGTCTTGCCCACGCCGGGTTCACCGAGCAATACGGGATTGTTCTTTTTGCGGCGGGAAAGAATCTGCGCCACGCGCTCAATCTCCCGATCGCGACCGATGATCGGATCCAACTGGCCGTCACGGGCGAGCTTGGTAAGATCACGCGAGAAATGGTCGAGATTGGGAGTCTTCGACTTTTCGGCCGGAGCGGTCGGCTGTGTCTGTCCGCTGCCGCGCAGAAGATTGTCGAGTTCCGCCTTCACGGCCTCGTAGGTAACACTGAACCCATGCAGCACCTGAGCCGCCATCGAATCTTCTTCTTTCAGCAGCGCCAGCAGCAAGTGCTCGGTGCCGATGATGTCCGAAGAGTAGTTCTTGCCCTCTATGTAGGATACTTTGAGCACCTTTTCGGCACGCTTCGTAAACGGGATGTTCCCGATTTTCATCGTGCCTTTCGAGGTGTCCACCATTTCTTCTACGGATTCGCGAATCTCCTCAAGTTCGCAGCCGAGGTTATGGAGGATCTGTACGGCCAAGCCGTCGCCCAACCGGATGATCCCTAGGAGGAGGTGCTCGGTGCCGATGAAATCATGCCCCAGTCGCAGCGCCTCTTCTCGAGAGTACTGGATAACTTGCTGTACGCGAAGTGAAAATTTGTTTTGCATTGGATCCTCTACCGGGCGCGGTTTGCGGCACAGTGTACGCTCAACTTTGGCGCTGAACTCAATTTACTATCCTCATTGAGAAAATCAAGCCCTCGTCTCCGCTCTTCACGCCCGCTCGCTCCGTGACTCAGTCACTTTTGTTCGATGATGATTGGCGGGTAAACCGGATTTTTGCAAAAACTCTGCCTGAGTTTTGGCGAGGGATGAGATTCCCTCATCCAGTATATTCCGCCTTCGCGAAGATCTCGCGACAACGTGCGGCCCTGCGCTGTTGGCGTTCATCGACGGCCTGTTTGGGGGCACCGTGCCAGTCCAAGTAGGGACGACTTAACTCGAATGTTAACATAGAGATTGCGGCGCGCTGCACGCCATCGATCCAGCCCAGATCGAGCCCCAGGCGCGCACCGGAGAGGAGTGATGTGGCTTCACCAAATGACATTAGCTGACATTTCTGCAGTACCGCGAGGCTTCGGGCGACCCGATCGCGGAGGAGTGCCGGATGTCGGGTCTGCAGTTCAATTCTGGCCATCGCTTCCCTTTCTTGCAGCTCTCTCGCAACCTTCTCAATGCGCTCGGTGCGTTCCTCCAACGAGTAAGAGAGGCCTGGACCGTCGCTGACTTGAAACAGGCAACCCAAGACCTCTGACCCATCCTCTACAACTCCCTTCAGGCGAAAACCTGCGGTTGACAATGCGGAGCCCAGTTCGTGAATTCCGTTGGTGATGACTAATCCGGGTAGGTGACAATGCAGCGATGTTCGCGTCGAATCACGCAGATTGGTGGGTCGAGCGGTGAGATACCCCAACTCTTCGTCCCAGGCCAGAGGCAATTTCCCGGCAAGTTCATCCATGAGCGGTGATAGATTCGCAAAACACTGCCGTGCGGAGAGGCCGGGCTGAATCTCGCAGAGTCGCAGATGATCTTCTTCGCAAACGAGCAGCGCGCGGTCGGCATCGAACCAAATAAAGGCGCCGCGCGGACGATCATCTTTCTGAATTTGAGGCGAAATTAATCTTCGCTCGGCGAGCAATGCAAGTTCGAGCGGAGTGAGAGTTGCCAGCGAGAGAAACATCCCCGCATCTGCAAAGGAACAGACGGACACGATTTTGGCGACGGAGCGCACGACGTTGATTCGGCCCTCGGTGTCCAGCTTGTGGGGGAACGGTTCGCCGGCAAGATTGCGGGCGATGCGGACTCTTGTCGAAAGCAATATTGCGCTTTCCATATCACCGGCTTGTGCCCAGAGCGGGAGTGCCGCCAGCCGGTTCAGCGGAGAGTCCTGAGTGAATGAAGGCATAGGAAGTAACTTGAAATCCGAAACTTAGATTCCGGCGGGGTTGCGGACGGATAGGTTTCGGATTTCAGATGTGATGAAGTCCTTAACCCCGCTCGGCGAGTTGATCATACCAAAGGACGAGGCAACTTCGGGTTTCTTGCCGCCCGGAGTTGACTTTGGCCTTCGCGAGCAGTATTTTGATCATGCGGCCGGTTCATGGAGCCTGAAAGTGATCGAATTGAAGCATTGAACAAACAGGAGGTTAACATGTTCGCCCCCCCCCCCCCAATTGTAACTGACTTACGAATCCCGTCGAGGACATTGCTGCTGACCGCGCTCTCCGTGGCACTCGGCGCGGCAGTTCTGTTTATGCCCGGATTTCCGCCCGCCCAGGCAACCTGTGCGCAACAGATTGGGCCTTACATCGGGCAAATCAACTGCGACGCTCAAGGTCGATTCCAGCAAGTAGTCGCCAACTGGAAGCAGCCGGAGGGCTGTTCTGGCGACTACCCATTTCAACGGGCCGCTTCGGTACCGTGGGAAATGGTATGGTCTCTCGTTGATCATGATGGGATAGGAGACGACGCGGGAGGCCAGTACACTGGCAGCGATCAGGCGTGTCCTCCGATTCAGACGCTTCACCTGACGGAAGGCCACAATTACACTCTGAGCGTGGATATCATGGCAGGCTTTTCTGGTGCGCAAAACCAGATGCTTGGACAAGTGACGTTGGCATACACGTGCACAGGCCAATGATTGGGTGCTGACCATGAACCGGCTGCATCTTCGAATCTGTATCGCTGTCGCCGCCCTATCCGGCTGCATCTCGGTTGCTGGCCCCTCCGTCCTGCGCGTCCCCGGCGACTGGCCCACCATAGAACTGGCCATGCTTGCTTCGTCCGACTCGGACACAGTCATCTGCGCCCCGAATGCTTACTTTGCTCGACTATATGCCCCGCCCGGTCACCGCGTTCTCGCGAGTACACTGATTGAGAGCGGTGACACCCTATCCGTCGCCACCACCGAACTAAGGGTGTACCCTGATGCACCGGCGGACTCCCAGTCCATCGTGTATGTGACAGGGGGATCGAGTCTGAGCATCATTGGGATGACCCTCTTCTCCGACAGTGGGACGACTTTCCAAGTACCAATCGTGTTCACGGCGGCAGGTGCAGTGTACATTGACGAAGCAACGTTCAACGCACGGCGCTGCGTGTTTCGCGACGGCATCGCGGAGCTTGGTTCGGCGATCTGGTGTCGTGGCGGTTCGACGCTAAGTCTGGACTCCTGCGCCTTCTTCAACCACCACGGGATACAAGGAACTGTTGTGGCAGAATCGACAAGGACTTGCATTTCCTATTGCTTGTTCCGGCACAACAGCCACATCTTGGGCCGAGCGGCAATCAGTCTACGACTGGGAAGTGGATCGTTGAGTCATTGTCTGGTGGATTCAAATGGGACTTCCGAGTCTACCCAGCCGCCGGTAGTACTTTCCGATTGCCCCAGTACCGTTGATTCCTGCCGGTTTGAAGCCAACGTCATGAGCCAACAACTCGTACTCGGCAACGCGTTAGTAGCATTTGACTCGATCATAACCGTAAGGCACTGTCTTTTTGTCCGCAACGACGGATGGAGTTCAGCGCTGTACATTACGGGGGGAGGAAGTACTATTACTGACTGTCTTTTCCTCGAAAACACAGCTGCCGAAGACCCCGCGGGTTTGTACTGCCAGCAGGGAGAGTACCGTGTTTCGCGCTGCCGATTCGAGGGCAACCGCTCCCCCAACTGGCCAGCCATCTACTCCAGAGTTCGAACGATTGTCGAGGACTGCGAGTTTGTCGCAAACGTGGCGACGGAACTCGATAGCGGAGGCGCGGTAGTCACCGGGTCCGAAGCGGGTTCCTGGTACTTTCGGAGAAACGTTTTCGACGGCAACCTACCTGCGGCAGTTATCGACTTCAGCCAGACGCCTGATAGCACGGATTTCCGCGACAACTACTGGGGGGACGCGTCGGGGCCGTGGCACCGGACGGAGAATCCGAATGGGCAGGGAGATGCGATCTTCGGTCAGGTGCAGTTTGATCCGTGGCTGACGGAGCCGCCGCTGGAGTCCGCGCCACGGCCCAAGCCACCGATTCCAACCTCAAAGGACTGGATATTCGCCTATCCGAATCCGTTCAACATGCAGGTGAAATTGTCCGTCAACGCAGTCCGGGAACCGCGCGAAATGGTGATCTACGATCTGAACGGCCGCGAAGTGCAACGGTTAGAAATCGGCTCCTATCAATGGCAGACGACCTGGCGCGCTGACGGACTGGCCACCGGGGTTTACTTCGCTGTACTGGGAGATGCATCTGCGAAACTGCTCATGCTCAAGTAGATTCCGGCGGGGTTGCGGACGGATAGGTTTCGGATTTCAGATGTGATGAAGTCCTTAACCCCGCTCGGCGAACAAAGCGTAACAAGGAGAGTATCGGGCGGACATTAAGTCCGCCCGGTTTGTTATGATGACTGTTCGGTCAGGCTCTTGATCTGATCGCGCAATCGGGCGGCGCGTTCGTAATCTTCTTCGAGCAGCGCAAGTTGAAGCTCCACTTCAAGCTCCTCGCGCGTGGGCAGATGCAACTCAAGCTGCACCGTGCTGCCGGGAAAGAGCGGGTCCGGAGTTGCCGTCAGCACCGGCTTTGACGAAAGATCAGGCATGTGGCTGACTCCGTGCATCCGCCGCAAAATCGGATCGAGCAGGTCGCGGAACTCGGTGTAGCACGTTGCGCAACCCAGCAGACCGTCTTTCATATAGCTCTCGAAAGGCATGCGACAGCTCGAACAGCGGCGACGGCGGGCGCGCTTCCAGAACTCACTTTGTTCAGGATTCAACCACGGCTGCGACGGATGATGCACGCGCGCATCTTTCATCACTTGCTGCCATTTCTGGAAAGCCATCGACCATTGCCGGACTTTCGCCTCACACGGCTGACACAACTGAACCGAGACTTCCATACCGCCGGAGACGGCTCGAAAGACGGTCTCGGCGGGATTCTCATGACAGAGCTTACAGAGATGGTAGGACACGGGAGAAAACTTAGGACTTAAGACTGAAAACTCAAGACAGTGATTTATTAGGGGGTATTCCAAGTAACACGAAAGGGGAACTTGTCACGCCGAGCAAAGCCAAGTATTACATGTCGTCCCGGACTTCGCGCAAGTCTTCGCAGCGCGAATGTCCGGGAACTCTCAGACTGTTCGCGACTCACTTCAAGACTTCGGGCGGGTGGAAGACGGACGCCAATCTCAGACGCGGCTTGGACGCCACGTTAGCGCGCCCGGCCGGGTCGATTCCACCAGAATCGCGTGAGCCCTTCCGCGGTGCCGATCAGCAAATCATCACCATCGGAGCGGATCGCTTGCACATGATTGCTTACGAGGCCATCAGCAATTGTGTATCCCACCCATTCGCGCGTCTCTTTGCGGAAGCGGAAGAAGCCGTTGTTCTGCGTGCCCACCCACACGAACTTCTCCATGGCATGTATGCAAGTCGGCGTCGCACCCGAGAGCCAGTCTTCCGCATACCAGATCTCGCTTTCGCCGGTATTCTGGTTGTACTTCATCACGCCTTCCGAAGTTGCCAGCCAGACATCGGCTCCCTGGACAGACAACTCCAGCACGGGCGCATTCAGCAGACCCGGATCGAGCGGTTGGAACTCGAACTGCCTTGACTTGAACGGGCCGCGAAAGAGACCATTCCCTGTCGCGACCATCACGGTGTCACGGCAGATCGCGACATCGAGTACGCCCGATATTTCTATTCCGGGATTTACAATACGGTTCACTTCATGACTTGGCAGCGCCATCACGGAGAGTCCGCGGTTGGTCCCGATCCAAAGCTCTTTGTCGCGCGTGGCAAGGGCAGTCACTTCGTTGGAGTAAAGTCCGTCGCTCACACCATACAACGTCCAACGCCCCTTCTTCTTATGGTACGCGGAGAGTCCGTCAATAGTTGCCGCGAAAACTTCGCCGCCGATCTCGGCCAAATCGGCGACATCCGTCGAGCGTAAGCGGGAGTCGCTTCGCGTCTCGAATACCTGCCATTGATCCAGTTCCGGTGATGCGCGACTTATCCCGGTGCGTTCCCCGGAATTGAGCCCGCCGAGCCATACCGCGTCGCGTTCGACGAGTATGGCGCGAACGTCGTTTCCCGCGGGACCGGGCAGGTACATGTTTCCGCGTGTAACCCGTATGTCACTGCGGACAATCCCCGCGCCCCAGTGAGTGCTCCAGAGGTAACCCATTCTGTCGACGGCCCAATCGGTGACCGGCGCTCCACGCATGGCACCATCGAGGATCGTTCCGTCGTTGTGCCAGATATAAGGTGATGGCAACACAATCGGCGGGAAGTTTGCTGTAGGAAGTCCGGGCATGCCATAAAGCTCTTCGCCCGTGAGCGGCAGTCTGCTGCGCAGACCGCGCCAATGCGCATCCTCCGGTTCGTCGCGTTCGAGATCCAGCATTAAGCCTCCCGAACGCCGCGATCCGATGTAGCGGGTGACATATTGCGGCCACGAAGGATTGGGCAGCGGATCCTGCGGCGCAAACAATTGCGGATAGATTTGTGAGGGGATGGTCTCAACATACAGATCATTGCCCGCGACGCCAAGATTCACGACCCGGTCATTGCCCAGCCATTTGTCCCGATCGGTAATCGTCCAGATTTGAGACTGAAGTTCGTATTGTAAGAGTTCATCGCGATTCGCCAGCCACACCAGTTCATAAACTTGATCGTAGAGCACGAGGATTGGATCGCCCAGCGACACGGGCTGTTGCCAGCCATACCCGATTGTCACCGGATCCACCCAATCGTGCCGGTAAAGGTCATACTCGAGCAGACCCCCCGATGTAGCGACGAACACTGAGCGCGTTCCGACGTCAAGCGACCGCGCGTAACGACAGTCCTTGTACGACGTCCAATCTCCGGGCGAGAAAGCAGGTTGAGCCGTGACGGATGAGCACAGGCAGAACAACAACAGAAGCATGGTTCTCGGCGAAATCGTACTCACGCGTTCGCGCTCCGGCCACTCTCTTCCGCCTTGAATAACTCGATGATCTTCGTCAGCAAACGCGCGAAATCGAGGCCGGCTCGCGCCGCAACTCGCTGCACGTCTTCATGATCGAGAGTAGAATCCGCGCCCAGACTCGCGGCGAAATTTGTCACACACGAAATCCCTAATACGCGCAGACCGAGTGCCTTGGCCATGATCACTTCGGGCACGGTGCTCATGCAGCCCGCATCGGCGCCGAGCCGCGCGAGCATGCGCGCCTCGGCAGGAGTCTCATAGGTCGGCCCGGTCAACGCGGCAAGCGTACCCCGCCGCAGCGGAATCTGCAAGCTTTTTGCCGCCCGTTCGGCAAGTGCGCACAACTCCTGATCGTAGAAATAGCATTCATCGGGACAACGCACGCCGCTCGACCACTGCGAAATCAACGGATTGCGGAATTGGAGATTAATATGATCGTCGATGAGCAGCAGGTCTCCCGGTGAAAATTTGGTCGTGAGTGATCCGGAAGCATTCGTTACAATCAACACACGCGCACCAAGTTTGTGAGCCAGCAACACCGGAGTAACCACAATATCCGGTGAATAGCCCTCATACAGGTGCACCCGGCCTTGAAACGCAAGCACGCGTGCGCTTCCGATTCCACCGCACACGATTCTTCCGGCATGGCCGGCGACCGTGGATTGCGGATAACCGGGCAGGTCGCTCGTGGAAATCGATACAGCGTCTTCAATCGTATCCGCAAACGGCCCCAGACCGGAACCGAGTATGATCGCAATCTCCGCCCTGTTTGGAATTCTTGCGGCGATCGCGTCGAGATCGATTCGTGTTTCTGCCGTTATGCCCACAAATGGCCTCCACCCTCCATCCAGTCGGCGATTCGCTCGCAGGCTTTCGGCACATTGTCATCAGAAACGTCAATCTCGTAGTGCGGTAACGCAGACGCCGCGATTAGCCGGCGCATCAGACTCTGCTCCGCAACGAATGCGTCGAGGTGATCGTACTGTGCGGGATTACCCGAAACGGGAATGCGGCCGGCTCTTGCAGCGGCAAATGAGTCCTCCGAACGCGTGCAGAATATGATCACAAACTTTAGCGCTGACAATCGCTCTTCGAGCCAGGTGAAATCGTACTCCGCGTTTCTCGACTGCAACTGAAATGCCTTTGTCGACAGATGAAAGCGATCGATGATCCATGAATAGTAGGGCAGGAGTTCAAACAGCCGCGCCCACGTGGCATAGGCTTCCATCGCTCGCGACTCTTCCTCGTGTGCGAAATTTATCAGTCCTCTCCCCCAAGGGAAATTCGTGAATGCACACCACTCTGCGGAGATCAGCGGTGAATGATAGCGATATTTGCGCGGACCGACGATTCGCGGGTGTTCATTCAGAGCGAACGCGACATCTGTCTTGTGCGTGAGGCGCGTTCCTTCAAGAATGATTTTCGGGCAGAGCTTCATGGATGGCCGTTGACGCGCGACGCTATCGCTTGTCGTACTCGGCGAGGGCCTCAGGAAGAAATTTCTCAAGTTCTGCGATGCGGCGTTCATTGGAAGGGTGCGTGGAAAGAAATTCAGGCGGCGCACCTCCGCGCTTGTCGCCTTCCGCCTTCATCCGCCGCCAGAGCTTGGGTGCTTCGCGCGGGTCGTAGCCGGCTCGTGCCATATACATCATTCCCAGACGATCGGCTTCGAGTTCGTGAGATCGGCTGAATGGCAACATGACGCCAACCGTTGCGCCGATTCCATAGGCCGTGCGCGCCAGTGCAATTGTCTGTTGAGGCTTGTCGCGCAGGGCGATCTCAAGCGCCAGGCCGCCAAGACTCGCCGCGAGTTGTTGACTCATGCGCTCGCCGCCGTGTCGTGCCGTCGCATGAGCAACTTCGTGCCCCACCACGGCCGCCAGGCCGGCTTCATTTTGAGTAATCGGCAAGATTCCGGTATAGACGCCGATTTTTCCACCGGGTAAACAGAACGCATTAGCCGTCTTATCGTCCTCGAAAGTCACAAACTCCCATTGTGCATTCCGCAGTGACACGACACTCGAAATGCGCTGCCCTACCCGCGCCACCAGCGCGTTTTCTTCCGCATCGGTCGATTGCGAGGTCTCGCTCTTGATTTGCGCGAAAGATTGCACGCCAAGAGCAACTTCCTCCGACGCCGAAAAGAGCAGGAGCTGGCGGCGACCGGTCTCCTTATTGACGTAGCAGGCGCCGGTAAACATCGCGACGGCAATGATCAGCGCGGTCGTCCGCTTGATTTTCCGGTTCATTGTTCGTACCTTTCATCATCATGCTCAAACCAAAACTTTTGACAACGCTCAAAGGCTATAGTCGCGAACAGTTCACCGCCGACGCAACCGCGGGGGTCATCGTCGGGATAGTCGCGCTGCCTCTCTGCATTGCCTTCGCCATCGCCAGCGGGCTCACTCCCGAACGCGGGCTCGTCACCGGCATCGTCGCCGGCTTGGTGATATCGCTTCTCGGCGGCAGCCGCGTACAGATTGGCGGCCCGGCCGGGGCGTTCATTATCATTGTCGCCGGCATTGTCGAGCAGTATGGCGTGGCCGGACTCATCACGGCTACACTGATGGCCGGAGTGTTACTCGCCGCGATGGGATTTGCCGGACTCGGCTCAATTATCAAGTTTGTGCCGCAACCCGTGATCACTGGATTCACCAGCGGCATTGCGGTGATAATTTTCGCCAGTCAGATTCCCGATTTTCTCGGCTTGACGCTTCCCGATCTGCCGTCCGACTTCATCGACCGCTGGTCGCGGGTCTTGCCGGAGATGCGTCACTTCAACCCATACGCGCTCGCGCTTGCTGCGGGAACGATTGTTCTACTGATCAACTGGCCGAAAATCTCCCGCAGAATTCCGGGAACACTGGTCGCGCTGGTTGCTTGTACGCTGGTTGCGCGGCTGTTCGATTTGCCTGTGGAGACGATCGGCGAACGTTTCGGCGAACTCCCGAGCGCTTTGCCCGCGCCGCTGCTTCCCGATCTCTCGCTCGATGTAATCCGAAATCTCGTGCAGCCGGCTCTTGCAATTGCCCTGCTTGGCGCGATAGAGTCGCTGCTCTCTGCAATTGTGGCTGACGGCATGATCGGCGCGCGCCATCGCTCCAATATGGAACTCGTTGCTCAGGGTGCGGCGAATTTTTTCAGCGCGACCTTTGGCGGCATGCCGGCGACGGGAGCGATTGCGCGTACGGCGACCAACGTACGCAACGGCGGTCGCACGCCCATGGCGGGAATCGTGCACGCGCTCACATTGCTTGTGATTACGCTCTTTTTCGCTCCGCTGGCGTCCAAGATACCCCTTGCCTGCCTCGCGGCGATTCTGGTCTTCGTCGCCATCCACATGTTCGAGTGGCACTCCTTCTCCGCGATCCTACGGAGCCCCCGGGGTGATATGGCGGTGATGCTCGCGACTTTTGGCTTGACTGTCGTCGTTGACCTCGTCGTCGCTATCGAAGCGGGAATGGTCATGGCTGCATTTTTGTTCATGAAACACATGGCCGAGGTGACGAACATTCAGGTCATCAAAGCGGAATTTTCCGACGTGGAGGAATCCGGCGACTTGCTGCCGAAACTCGATATCCCCGCCGGGGTCGAGATTTTTGAAATCAACGGTCCGTTCTTTTTCGGCGCGGTTTACAAGTTCAAAGAGGCAATGAGCATTGTTGAGAAGTCACCGCGGGCGCGCATTATTCGCATGGAGAAAGTGAACGCGATTGACGGATCCGCATTGCGGGCGCTCGAGGAAGTTTGGCGCGACTGTACGAAGCACCATTCGGCATTCATCATTTCCGGCATCCATGCCCAGCCTTACATTACCCTGACCAAATCCGGCCTGCTCGACAAATTCGGCGCGGAGAATGTGTTGCAGAATTTTGACGACGCGCTTTCGCGGGCAAAGGAGTTTTTGGCGAACAAGTCATGACCGGATTGCTCCGACCGCCGCGCTACACGAAGTCCGTTTTCGCAGCTGACGTTACCGCCGGACTGATCGTCGGGATTGTGGCGTTGCCGCTCTGTATTGCCTTCGCGATTGCCAGCGGTGTAACGCCCGAGCGCGGCGTTTTCACGGGTGTTATCGCGGGGACGCTCATCGCGTTGTTCTCGGGCAGCAAGGTGCAGATCGGCGGACCGTCCGGTCCGTTTGTGATCATTGCGCTCGGTATTCTTACGCAGTACGGTCTTGATGCGCTGATGATCGCAACTTTCATGGCCGGGGTCATTTTGCTGTTGATGAGTCGGATTGGCTTCGGCACGCTCATCAAGTACATTCCCTATCCTGTAACGACCGGATTTACGTCGGGCGTTGGCATCCTGCTGATCACCTCTCAGTTCGGAGATCTGCTCGGCTTGACAAACGTTGCCGCCGGGCTCACGATTTTCGAGAAATGGATCGGTTACTTTTCGTCGCTGGGTTCGACGAACGTTTACGCGGTGGCGGTCGCCGCCGGTACGATCATACTTCATGTGACGACATTGAAACCGCTCGGGCGTATTCCGGGATCTCTGATCGCGCTGGTGCTCGCCACGGTCACCGTGAAAGTTCTTGCGCTGCCGGTGGAAACGATCGGCTCGCGCTTTCAGGAGCTTGCCTCGGGACTTCCTGCGCCGCGCCTGCCGCATCTCAGTTTGGAGACGGTGCGTCTGATGGTCTCGCCCGCGATTGCGATTGCGCTGCTCGCCGCGATGGAATCATTACTCGCCGCGGTGGTTGCCGACGGCATGACGGGAGGCTCGCACAATCCGAATCGCGTGCTTGCGGCGCAGGGATTAGCCAACATCGGCAGTGCATTGTTTGGCTGTCTTCCTGCGACTGCGGCCATCGCGCGTACGGCGACGAATGTCCGCAACGGCGCGACGACGGCACTTTCGGGCGTCACACATTCACTGCTGTTGTTATTCTGTCTTTTGTTTTTCGGCAAGTGGGCCGCTCTGATACCGCTTCCCTGTCTGGCAGGTATCCTGGTGGTCGTGTCCTACCACTTATTCGATTGGCGATCTTTCGCGGCGCAACTCAAGAGTCCGACGCCGGACATCGTGGTACTGTTCACGACTCTCGGCATCACACTCTTCGTGGACTTGGCCACGGGGGTTCAGGTTGGCATCACGCTCGCGGGAGCATTGTTCATTCAACGCATGGCATCGGTCACCAATGTGAACATCTTGACCCGGCAATTGGAGCGCGACCAGTCTGCCCGCGCGGGCGCCACGCCGACCGAAATTCCCAAGGGTGTAGACGTCTACGAGATTAACGGGCCGTTCTTTTTCGGCGCCGTCTACAGGCTAAAGGAAGCACTGCAACTCACCCGCAAACCGCCGCGAATCCGGATCATCCGGATGGAAAAGGTTAATGCCATGGATTCAACCGGACTGCATGCACTCGAAGAAGTCTGGCTTTTGTCGCGAAAACAGAATTCGACTTTTCTTATTTCGGAAATCCATGCGCAGCCGTTCTCCGCGCTGTTGAAATCAGGCTTGCTCGAAAAGTTCGGCGAGGAAAACGTGCTCCGCGAATTTGAGGACGCGCTTGCCCGCGCTCGCAGCATACTGCGTGAGAGAACCGGATCCTGACCTTCAGTGAATAGGAATACAGCGGCGGTCAATCGACCGCCGCTTTGCTTTTCTCCCCGCTGAGCCATTGCGTGCCAGAGCCAATCACATTGGATTGGAGCCAAACGGATTCTGGGCAACATTCCCACCGACGCCCAATCCGAATACCGGAGTCAGACCCGACGGCACCCGTTCGGGTACTGTCAGGAGGTGACGAGGCAATGCAGATCCCGGATCCGTGAGTGCGCGCATGAACTCCGCCACGTCAAGAATTTCGCTTTCGGTTAGTCCAAGTGGTTGCACGACCAGCGAATCCAGGTCCGCGTCACTGCACTGAGGATGACGTGGCTGGCAACCCGAATTATAGAAACGCACGACGTCTTCCAGCGTTTCGAAAACTCCGTCGTGCATATATGGCGGCGTCAGTTCGACGTTGCGCAGCGTCGGCGTGCGGAAGCCATAGGCGTCACTCATACTCAACGTATGCTCTGCGCGTCCGAGATCATCACCCGGTACCAGGTCTTTTCCGGGACCTTCCTGCGGGACTCCCTGTACGATGAACCGGTAGTCGCTGAACATTGGACCGGAATGGCACGCCGCACACTTGGCTTTTGTAAAGAACAGCTCCAGCCCCCGCTTCTGCGGGTTGGTCAGCGCGTGGTCGTTTCCAGCCACGTAGCGGTCATAGGCAGCGTTGCGCGTGACGAGTTCGCGTTCATAGCTTGCAATGGACATGCCGTAGGTTGCGGAGTCAATCACGTGCTCGCGCAGGCCTTCATCCCACTCAGCGGATTCGAGCGGAAAGGCCTGGCGGAACATTGCGACGTACTCCGGAATCCCGCGGAGGCGATTCAGTACAGAATCCAGTGCCGCGGCCGCGGCCTCTTCATCTGTTCCCGGGTAAGCATCCCCTCTCATCTCTACACGTGACGTGATGGGTTTCGTGGCCTGCACTTCGAGACTCTTCACACGTCCGTCCCAGAATTGAAATCCTTCGTGCGTTGCAAGGCCGCTCTCGTCGGCGTTGAAAGCCGTATTAAAGCAGGTCGGTGCATTGCGCGGGGTAAAACCGACGGGATCACCTGTGATGCGCGAATTCCCTGCGAATCGCCACGGGCCGAGGGCGGTCCCGCCGACCCCTACCGGAAGTTGCCGCATGTCGGCGAATGCAAAATCAGGGTGGTGACATGTCGCGCAAGATACGTCTTTCTCTCCTCCCAGGATCGGATCAAAAAACAGCAGTTTGCCGATCAGAATTCGCTCCTGCGTGGGCGGGTTATCGGGCGGATAGGGTATTGCGCCGAGTGGCTGCAGGTTGAACCTCCCGCGCAACGGATCGGGCTCGGTTTGCACGATGGTGGTATCATCGTCCGAGCACCCGGATAGAATTCCGGCGAGCGAAATAAGAAGAACCAAATAAAGCCGCTTCATCGATCACTCCTTTCGAAAGTGAGTTGCATTCCGGCGTTTGAGTTAGATCTATCTATCGGTGCAGTTCGAGATATCGTTACCTTGTTAACACTCCCGCTATCGCCGCGGTTTGAAGACAGGCGAGATTGCCGCAGAACATGGCGCGCAATCCGAGCTGGGCCAGTTCGTGCCGGCGCTCGGGAACCAGTCCGGAGATTCCGCCGATTTGGATTGCGATAGAGGAGAAGTTTGCAAATCCGCACAGCGCGTATGTCGCCAGCGTAATGGTGCGCTCACTGATCGCACCCGACTGAATGAGTTTTGACAGTTCGATATAGGCTACGAACTCGTTTATCGAAATTTGCGTGCCGATCAAATAACCGAACTGCCGGCACTCGCTCCACGGCACGCCGACGATGAAGCCCACGGGAGCGAAAATGACGCTGAAAATTTCGCGCAGGCTCTCCGGAAACCAGATGAATCCCCAATCGAAAAACGTCCCATGCAGCCAGGCCAGCATCGCATTGATAACTGCGATCAGTGCGATGAACGCAAGCAGCATGGCGCCGACGTTCACGGCAAGGGACAATCCGTCTTTTGTGCCCGCCGTCGCTGCGTCAAGTATGTTCGAGTTTCTCGGCATTTCCGGCAGGCGTACGTGGCCGCGAGTAAGCGGCTGACCGCGCTCGGGGACGACAATTTTGGCGAACGCGAGCGCGGCAGGCGCGCTCATAACGGAGGCTGCGAGCAGGTGCTTCGCCGGCACACCGAGCAGGATGTAGCCGGCCATCACTCCACCGGCGACGGTGGCGAACCCGCCGACCATGATGGACATGAGTTCGCTCTTTGTCAACGACGCGATGAACGGCCGGATCACGAGGGGCGCTTCGGTTTGACCGACGAAGACATTGGCGGCGGCAGAGAGCGACTCCGCTCCGGATGTCCCCATGGTGCGTGCCATCACCCATGCCAGGCCTTTCACCACTCGCTGCAAGACGCCGAGATGGTAGAGGATCGAAGTCGTCGCACCGACGAAGATGATGGTCGGCAGGATGGCAAAGGCGAATTGGAAACCGAATGTCTCGCGGTATTCGTCCTTGACGATGTTTCCGAACAGGAATTCGGAACCGGCCTTGGAAAAGCCAAGGAATTTCGTGACCAACTCTCCGATCCACTCGAACGCGGCGCGTCCCACGGGGGTCCAGAGGATGATCATGGCAAATACAACCTGCAACCCTACCCCCCACAGTACCGTCCGCCAGGGGAACGCCTTCCTGTCTGTGGACAGCACCGACCAGCCGATGCCGATGAGAACGGCGATTCCTAACAAGGAGAGGATGTTTTCCATCAGCTTTTGTGTTTCTCCGGAACTCGTGGTGGAGTCAGGGTTTGATCGAAAGTTTCTACGAGGTTGATTTGGGAGTCCGCAGGCGCACTGCGCACGGGCGGCACAAAACACTTGCGGCAGCGCGGCTCGTACGAATCGTATTCACCGACCAGTATGCGCTCGCTGGATTCGATCACCCGCTGCGTGTGTTTTGCCGGATTGCCGCAGCGCATGCAGATTGCCAGCGTTTTGTTAATGTACTCGGCGATACACAGGAGTTGCGGAATCGGTTCGAACGGAATACCACGATAGTCAGTGTCGAGTCCGGCGATAATCACGCGCTTTCCTGAATCGGCAAGCTGCTGCACCACGGGGACGAGCTCCAGCCCGAGGAACTGTGCTTCGTCCACTCCGACCACGTCCGCGTCCCGGGCGTTTTCAAGAATCTCCAGCGGATTCTCGATGATCGTGGAGGGAATCGTGAGCCGCGAGTGCGAGACGATTTCACTCTTCGCATAGCGAATGTCGATTTTCGGCTTGAAGATCTCCACGGCCTGTTTTGCGATCCGCGCGCGCACGAGCCGGCGAATGAGTTCTTCGGTTTTGCCGGAGAACATCGGCCCGCAAATCACTTCAATCCAGCCGGTATTACGAGGGGAAGGGTGCACGGGGAAGAAAAAACTGAATTAATGAAAAGCTGAAACACTGAATCGCCGGGTCAGCGCAACGCATCTCGGAATCTTCATTCGCCGGATTGCGTTGCAAGCAACGCGCTACGACAGCCACATGCTCATCTCGCCGAGCCGGGTTAGCGCACCGGCAATAAATGAAATCCGAAACATCAAACGCGCGTTACCCGGCCGGAATTCACAAATGCGTTGCAAGCAACGCGCTACGACAGCCACATGCTCATCTCGCCGAGCCGGGTTAGCGCACCGGCAATAAATGAAATCCGAAACATCAAACGCGCGTTACCCGGCCGGAATTCACAAATGCGTTGCAAGCAACGCGCTACGACAGCCACATGCTCATCTCGCCGAGCCGGGTG
>CAZGVT010000004.1:20556-35611 GCA_964529255.1 uncultured Alphaproteobacteria bacterium
TGCGTTGCAAGCAACGCGCTACGACAGCCACATGCTCATCTCGCCGAGCCGGGTGAGCGCAACGGCAATAAATGAAATCCGGGTCAGCGCAACGCATCTCGCAATCTTCATTCGCCGGATTGCGTTGCAAGCAACGCGCTACGACAGCCACATGCTCATCTCGCCGAGCCGGGTGAGCGCAACGGCAATAAATGAAATCCGAAACTTGAAACGCGCGTTACCCGGCCGGAATTCTCAAATGCGGTGCAAGCAACGCGCTACAGCAGACACATAGGGAAGCACGGACACGTGGCGCCATTTGCTCATCTCGCCGAGCGGGGTCTCAGGATTTCTGGAGCAGCGCGCGGACTTTGGTGATGAGCATGTCCACCGCCACCGAATTCATACCCCCTTGAGGGATAATCACATCGGCAAATTTCTTGTAGGGTTCGACATAAAGATCATGCATCGGGCGCACCTGAGTCTCGTATTGCTCGAGCACGCTTTCCAGGCTGCGGCCGCGCTCGGTAATGTCGCGGCGGATCCGGCGGGCCAGACGAACATCGGGTTCGGTATCCACGTACACGCGAATATCCATCATGTCACGTAATTCTGGCTCCTCGAATATCAGAATGCCGTCCACCAGTATCACATCGCGCGCAACCAACTCGGCATAGCCTGCGCGGGCGTGCCTTGAATAATCGTAGACGGGAACCTTTACCGGGCGGCCGGCAAGCATGTCCCGCATATTTGCAATCATCAGCGGCGTGTCGAATGCACTCGGATGATCGAAGTTTCGCAGCGCACGCTCGTCGATTGGAATATCTCCGAAGTCGCGGTAATAGCTGTCCTGCTCGATCAACAGCACATGGTCACGGCCAAGGGCCCGTTCCACTGAGCGCGCAACCAGCGTCTTGCCGGAACCAGATCCGCCGCAAATACCGATCAAGTGCGGACCGGAGTGAGTTTCTCTAATGGGGCGCTCTTGCGGAGGACGAGGTATTTTCAAAGTTAGAGACACGAGGGGAAAACACTGAAAGACTGAAACACTGAAACACTGATGAAAGCCGCAGGCCGTTTTGGGAGCGTAGAACGGTTCACGTCAACATTGACGGCGTGAACGGCCGCTGAAATATGTCCGAGAGCATTACCACTTCAAACTGCTCCGGCGCAGGAGAGAGCAAAAGCACGATATCGCCGCAGTAGTCAGACAACAATTGACGGCAGGCTCCGCAGGGCGTGACCGTGCCGTGACCAACGGCACAGACGGCGATTCTTGTGAATTTTCGCTCGCCTTCGCTGATCGCCTTGAATAATGCGACACGTTCCGCGCAACAGGAAAGTCCGTAACTCGACGACTCTACATTGCAGCCGGAATAGACCATGCCATTCGCGGTCAACAATGCGGCCCCCACTTGGAAGTTTGAATAGGCCGCTGCCGCGGATCGGCGGGCATCCCAAGCGGCTCGGACGAGATCCTGATCTGTCACCGGCTCCCTGTAATATTGGTTGATTGCGAGACTTCTCGACCGCCTCAAGTACGAGCCTGATATCAATTTAGGAAACTCTCTCGGGAAAGGCAACAAAAAACCACGCATTGCGTGGTCGTTTCATCCGTCGGCCAGAGCTACCATTTTATCCCGCCGGAAGGTAAAACGTTCGCGTCCGGCCGTCTCTGGCCACCGCAACCAGCTCGTAATCCGCTGCGGGAAGAACAGAGCGATCCATACAGCGATAGTGAGCGGCTCTGGCCGGGCCGCCTTGGCCCCGGATAATGGCCACCTGCTCGCGTCCGACGGCCGCTCGTCGATAGACCACGAAATGGCTGAGGTCAGTCTCCCCAAATGTCTCCCAGCGGAGCGCCAGTCCATTCCTTCCGGCTGTAGTTGAGGTATGCACGACCCGCGAGACCAACTCTTGGGGCTCGGTTACCGTCAGGCGATAGGGCCCACAGCCTTCAGCATAGCCACCCACGACAATTTCGTAAACTCCGGGCGTCAGTTCGGGAGTGACCACACGTTCGGCGAGACCCATGGGCTGCTCGTCGCTCCCGATTACACAGGCTGAACCTGACCCGTAAACGGCAACGGCTGCATCAAAGAAGCCGTCGAGTGGAGCGACTTCCACAGATAGTCGCAAGTCCGTTTCGATCTCAAACCGGTATCGATCCCCCTCTGCGCCTGACAGAAATCGTGTGCATTCCGAAAGATCCACAAGATTTCCGCTCATGCACGTATTTTCAAACGCCACAAGTGGGAACATGTCCTGTGCGATTGCAACTACCGGCTCGGTTTCCCCTCTCGCGATCGGTTCGGGAGGATGATTAATGCCAGCTGACGCAACGGCAGGACTAGCTCCGGCATGTTTACTCGCAAGAATCTGCCGGATCACCCAGAGGCAGGCCAGCAAGGTCACCCCCATCACGAGGGCTCGAAACCATCTCCCACGGTCATACATCGTCGCGCTTCTCGCCTTTCATCCGTTCAGGTAAAGGTCCAGGACCAAACTTAGGCAACCGGACCAACTATACTTAGCCTATTCATCAAGAAGATAAGCTCCGGACCCCCCGGTTGTCAAGTGGGGTGAGTTCCATTAGTCCAATTTTATCAATTGTTTAATTTTCATTGTCTCGGTTCATTCGCACATGAAGAGGGCCAAACCGTCCATTCACGAGAAAATCTGCACACTCCGGTAGATTGAGTGACTGCCCAGGATTCCGATCACGAAGAGGCAATTGTCCAGGCCCGCTGAGGGTCGGGACAATGGCACGAGTACAGAGATAAAGAGGAGCGCCGGGATGAGCACCGGCATGAGGACAAGCGGACTCGCGGAGAAATCCCGGGTCCGTTTTGTTTCTGCGGACGCAGAATTTCGATCAAAATTTTGTGTTTACAATCGTTAAGAGGCACTCACTGTCGCTAATTTTGAACGCCTCGAATTTAATCAGAGACATCCGAAGTAAGTCACGAAAAATTGATTATCACTCGCGTCTGTCTTGCTTCGAAGGCCGTGCTGCACCATATTACTGCATTGCTACAGTACTGAAAATCGGAGAGACGACGATGCGCGGGTATGTTGCTTTAATTCTGATTGTATTAAGTGCGGCCGTAGCGGTTTCAGCCCAGGAACTTACGGTTGTCGGCGCACAGGTACGAATCGCGGGCGAGGCTTGGGTTTGGAATTACGCCTGCTATCCGGGACCGGACTTCGGAGACTTCCTGGACCAGACGTTTGTGTCGGGAGTCAACGGCAATGACGGGTTTATTCGGAATGAGGTCTATCGCACCCAGCCGACTCCCCCTATGATGTTGTGCACGCCACCCTACCGGAGTTGGGTGACCGCTCGAAGCTCCTGTATTGCCTGGTATGACGGCGATCTCACCGATCGGGTGTCCATGGAGTACTGGCTGCGAGCGCAGTCGGAGGGCTGGCCGACGGAGTATGAATCCGAGTGCCTGTCCGATCTCGAATTCAGACTTTTTCTCGAGATCACAGGAGGGCCACAGGGATTTCCTGTGACATTGTACTACTCGTGGGATCACTTCGGCGGTATCGGCGAAGAACATGAGGCCGTTCTTGAAGATCGGCCAACTTGGACCACGGCCGAAGTCTGGTTCTCGAAAACCGGCGAGCTGCTGCAAGACCGGTTTGACTTCGATGCGGGGACAATTTTCGGCTGGAATCAGAAGAAAAATCAGGCAGCGAGCTACAACAGCTTTATCGGCGATACCTTGGTGATCGATGTATTCCTTCACGGACACA
Source organism: uncultured Alphaproteobacteria bacterium (assembly GCA_964529255.1). Taxonomy (GTDB): domain Bacteria; phylum Electryoneota; class RPQS01; order RPQS01; family RPQS01; genus CAZVXJ01. The sequence continues at coordinate 24,298 of CAZGVT010000004.1, forward strand.
CGAAAGCGTTGCCACCCGCCCCGACCCCGGCGGTGCAGACCCTGGACAAGCAACAGGCTTGTCAGGTGGGGAGATTCAGAGTCTCGGTCGGCAATGTGATCACTCCGGAGCCCCCGGATTCACTATTTGCGAGCTGGCTCGAGTTTAGCGTCGATATCGGCGGGGATGCGGAACTCTCAGACCCGACTCCCGACGGCAACGAGGCCTTCGATCCCGGTGACGCCTATCACTGGCAAGGACCACCGATATTTTTCCCCGGAGTGGACGGAATAAGAGATGACTCTATTCTAACCGGACTTGATCCGTATCCGGATCCGCCGGACCCGTTCCGCTTCACGGTTGCTCCGGTCGGTCAGGGTTTCGATCCCGGTCAGGCAGGGTATTTCGATTTGGACGGACACGACAATATTGATCTCGATCTTTCCACATTTACTTACGGCCCCGGCTTCCCGTCCCTCGGTCAGTTCGTGACTGACTGCGTATTCGAGCCCAAGTTTCTGTTCATCTCGTTCGATGATGACTCGGCGGAGGCCTATTGGCGGCCCGTGGCAGGTCCGACCGACAGCAAGTCACCGTGGAATTCCAATGTGTTCGGTCCGACGACCGAGCACGATGAAGTCATCGGGTTGGTTGTGGTGCCGTTGCCGTCGGGTCGCACATTCATGGAGTACCCGTTTTTGAATGAAGAAGAAGTGCATCCGAGTCTCGGACCGAATCCAGCTCCGCTGACAGATTTTCAGGATGACGACGTCGACGCACTTGACATTCGCGACGGTTCGTGCTCCGTCTGGTATTTGTCCGCGGACCACGAGGCGGTGGCTGCTTATGATCCGGGTTGGATCTACATGAAGATACCCGGGCCGCAGGTGCCGATCCCCGTTATCATGGATGACTATCACTTGGGCCTTCCATGGTACACAGACATCGACGCATTCGAGTTCTGCTGGTTGTGGGATTCCGTTGCCTCCCGCAACGGGCTGGCTTTATTGTTCAGCGTGAATGACGATGATTGGCAGACACCGTTTGACGAAAGCGGCGGTCTCTATCCGGGAACGATTTACTACTCGTTTCTGAACGGAACCAACGGAGTGTTCCTCGATGGTTACATGGAAGACATCGACGCGATCACGATCTGGGAAACTTCATTGTACGCCGACTTCCAGGATCCGCCGCCGGTGAATCCTTGTCAGCCACCGAGCGATGTTGTGCTGCAGGCAGCCGGGCCGGGGAATTACGTGATCTCGTTTACCGCTCCGCAGACCGGCAGCTACAATTTGTATGTGAATTTCACCCCCAACAATAACCTTGCACCTCCCGGAAATGGCTGGCTATTGGCTGGAAATACGAATGTCCCAGGAGGAATGCCGGGCGGATTCCTTTACTCTAACCCGGCCGCAACGTACGCGAAGTTCGTTGTTACCAGATCGTGTCCGTGAGCAAGAACGGACTTAACAAGGGGGCTGTCCCATAAGTCATGGAGCAGCCCCCGGACTATTGACAAATCCCGTCGATTTTTGAGGGGCCTGTCCTGGGAGCCGCGAGGTGACTCTCAGATTGCCACATGAGCACTCACGAGTTCTCGAACGTGATTGGCCCGGCGCTCAGCTGCAAGCAGCCAACACGGCTCGGGGCTGCCTTGAGTGCAGCGACGTAACTCTCAAATCGCCACGTGAGCACTCACGAGTTCTCGAACGTGATCGGCCCTGCGGTCGGCTGCAAGCAGCCAACACGGCTCGGGCCTTTGTCGGCAAACATTGAATCAACAAAAAGGCGAGCCGGTTGGCTCGCCGCTTTGCTTTGCAGGGCGATGGTTCTCATCGGTTCACTTCATGCGGGTCAGGCAAACCACTGGCCTTCGACCGGCTGATGCGTTAAAGCTGGTCTGGCCAAGTCTCAGATACGATTGGTAATTTCCGATTGTCGGTTACCCCTCAACGAAGTTCCGTCAGCTTGCTTTCGATCGCTTTCAGATTACCGCCCACCACGCGGAGGACGGTATCTCCTTCGGGATTCAATAGCACAAGAGTCGGAGTGGCCTCGATGGCCAACGGCTCCACCGACGCCTTGGGGAATTCAAGGATGTCAAGCTGGAAGATGTTCAGTCCCGGATGACGCGCGGCGAACCTGTGCAACTCAGGGTCAAGGGTACGACAGGCGTTGCAGGATGCGCTCATGAATTCGATAAGCGCCCAATCGCCGGAACAGAGCTTCTCCATCGAAATGTTTTCGGACGGTATCACCTTGTGGACAGACGCCATCGATGTACCCGGTAAACTCGTCCCGCCCGCCGGGTCTCCGGAGAACAGTCGCGCGGCGGGCGCCGTAAGATCGAATTTCATTCCTGTCGTGAAAATACTCTGGGACATCAACTGACCGCCGTTCACGAAATAGTACAGCGGAATTTGCAGCGAGGCATCGAAGGCCACACCCGCCGTCTTGAGGGTAACGGATGGCAGCGCGTACAACCACTCTCCCCCAGTGTTACCGACCATGACTTCGTGATCAATGTCATGCCATGACTTCAGGTAGGCTGCCGACAAACCGGCATCCAGCCAGTGATTCAGTCCGTAACTTGCACCTCCGACTAACTGCGTCTCGTTTCCCAGTTTGTACCCATAGACATTCGTACCACTGGTAATCCTCCCCGCGGCGGAAACAGTCGCCGATGTTTGTCCAAACGCACGCGCAACGGACACCGCCCAAATTGGATCCACTGTGCCGTATCCGGTCTGCAAGACAGGATCGCGGGATACTCCATAGCCCCAATCGTGATCTGGATTTGCATCCCCCGTAGGTAATCGGACTCCACCTGAGAGGGCGACAGTCGTGTGGTTCTTCTCTCCGGCAGAGGGAAGGTACGTCAGGGCCAACAGGGCGTCTCCAACACCGCCGAAACGACGAATAAACCGGTCTCCCGAGGCCACGTCGTCTTTGGGGGCGATGATCCGCTTAAAGGGAACCAGTCCCTGAACACGTATTCTGCGCGACAGCGCGTAACTTCCACCCAGTGTCACGGTTGAAAATTCGGTTTCCTCGGCTTTTGGATTTGCAGTGATGTCGCTGCCGCGCCGGGCTCGATTCAGGAACTCGTACTCGTAGCCTATGGTCACATCCGCCTGTCCCGGACGGAATCCCTCCAGGGCTTGAAATCTCCCGACCGGGAGATTAGGAGATGCTCACTTTACCTGGCCGAAGCCGGGCGAGAACAGAGTGAGGATACCTGCCGTGATGAGAAAACAAGGAAGCCAATGCATCTTTCCCTCCTTAATCTTGTTTTTATTGATATTACGAGTATTTTGTTGATTAGTAGGTGACCCACAAATCCACTAATCGGACAAAGGTAACATGCGTTCTCCGGAATGTCAAGAGGCCAGACGTTAAGTCTGAAAATGGAGGTGGCTGCCGTTCAAAGCCACGGTCGGAGGTCGGGCGAAGTGAGGTGAACGATCATGCGCGTTTCGCCATCGATGCCCGAGGCCGTCTTTCGGGATTACAGGGGGTTCAGATTCCGCCCTTCGCCCGCACCTCATAGAAATATAGTGTCCCGGCGAGCACTTCGAGGTCGTCGTAGGTGGTTGCGCCGACTTCCGCAATCTGTATGAACGGTCCATTCACATCTTCGGCGCGATATACCGCATAGGCGAAAGCCTGCGAGGCCGCCGTCCAACTCAGCCTTCTGCCCGCGGGAACGGGTTGAATCACGAGACTATCCGGAGCTCCAAGTTCCCCGGAGAGAATGTGCTTAGGCCTCGCGCCCATGAGCGGCATCGCTCCGGAGGCATACGGCGGATAGAGCCGGTAAAATTGCGAAATCGTGATGTTGTTCCCCGTCGGATTTGTGGTGGGAAACGCGCGCAAAGTCTGATTGGTAGTCTCCGCCGTGGTGCTCACCGCAATGGCCAGGCGAGATGGATTTCCGATCTGATTCCACGGAATCCTCACTTCAGTATAGGGCACGGTGGCCCAGCCGTTGTAACTCGAACACGTGTGCTGGCCGTGATTCAGATAGACCCAGGCTGCTCCGTTCCAGCGGTTCAATTGAATATTGTCCGGACCGCCTTCTATCGCAATCTGATACTCGATGCGGAAGGGATTGGCGAACTGCTCGCGCCCCCAGCTGCCAGACAACGCGCCGGCGTTGTTCGTCTGATTCGTATCAATGTGAATGAAAAAATCCGCCGTATTCAGATCGCGATTCCAGTAGCCGACGTAGAGCGCGAGCGAATCCCAAGTCAGCACCAGCGTATCCACGCCCGCGAACAGGCACTCGTTTGCGAGATCAAAATCCTTGATTCCGTCGATGACCACAGTATGCGGGGTTAGGCCGGAAGGCACACTCAGTGTGGCAGTGTCATAGGCGGGATCGACAGCATTGCCGAAAATGTCCGTGATCGCAGCCGACGCATTGACGGTGCCGTTTTCCCCGCCGGCGAGATTCGGCGCGATCGTAAGCCTGACACGTGTCCAATCGGCCTGACGAACGGCATTCGTTACCGAGTAGCTTCCGCCAAATCCGCTGAGTGACCAGTTGGCGGGATTCTGCGCAGGAGCAAGCGCAACCGATTCCGAAAACGATACTTCAATTGTGTTTGCATTGATGAACACCGCTTGGCCGTTCATGCGCGGATCATAGTTGTCGAGGTTCAAGCTCTTGAGCGCCTCCAATTCCGCGATGCGCCCTTGAGAATCCGGTGCGCTAGTTGGTCCGGCATAGAATAAATAGCCGAAGCGGTCGTAGCCGCGCAATTCATCTCCGCGCACAAGCGTGCCCGAAAACTCCAGCACATGGGTTGTGCCGCCATTATTAATTTGCAGCGCGGCGGTCGCGCCGGTGTTTGGATTGCGGAAGCCGGTATACGAAACATCGGGCGCGTAGATTCGCTGCATGTCCGCGTTCCAGATCAAGTCAACCAGATCGGGAGTCATGCCGTGCCGAATGTAACACGTCTGCGGTCCGACATCGTAGCGAACATCCAGATACGGATCACCGGATTCCAGCGAGAAGGTCTTGGCCAATGAAGCGTGACTCAATCGAATCCGGGCGGAGGTCGGCGTCACCTCCTCAACTGAGAATGCGTAAAGGTCGTTACGGTAATGCGGGCTCACGTCGGCGAACGCCGCCTGATGATTGTTCGAATTCGCCTCATCGTAGTCGCCGTCGGTTTCCGCCCAATAGGTGTTGCAACTTCCGACGACCGAATAGTTGTAGCCGCCCGCCGCGGAGTCTTTGGCGAATATCCATTGCGCGCGGCCGCCGATGCTCTCGAACACGGCCATTATGCGCTCGTTGTGAATGATCAGCTCTTGGATGCCGTCGTCGTCTATGTCGGATTGATACGCGTTCACCGGAATTCCGTAAAGCCCGCCTGCCCAGCGCGCCGCTTCGGCGTACACTCCGGCATTCTTGATGTGCGCCGAATAGCGATGCTGCCAACCGCTAATCGGTCCGCCCATATAATCGTGCCACGCGGTCTCGTGCAGGTTGGTCATCATCACGTACCACGCGCTCTCAGAGAGATTGTTGTTCGGCGCGTTATTGATGCGCGTGTAGGTGTTAGTCCAGACTTGTCCGTAGTTCCACGGCGTCGGCGAATGAAAATCGGAAAGCGATACCGTCCCCGCCCAGTCCGCATACCACGAATTATTCGAACCGCCGTATCCCTGATCGCCGCCGATCAATCCGTAGGTGCCGTTGCCGACGTCGATGCCCCAGCCGTTGAAATCCGGATTGTCCAGAGCGCTATCGAGCTTCCAGATGCCGACCGCAGGATAGTTGTCCGCCGCCCAATTGACTACTTGCGAATAATTCTCGAGGCAATCCGGGCAGTTGAAGTCGGCCATCTCCGCTGCGGCTTCCCAATCGGTTCCATAGACAACGATGCCGAATTGCCCGGTGCCCTGAATCTGCGCGATGGCCGCGCCGGGGTTGTAGTGACAATTGCCGGTAAATTCGCCGTCGATGGGGATCACGCGCAACGTGACGCCGCTGCCGTTATTCATCCAGTGAATTTTGCGGTCGCTGTTGCCGGAAACGTGCGGCCAATCATCGAGAATGACCGCGTCAACTCCGTGCTGCTCCCAGTTATCACCGAGCCAAAGGTCCTGCAAATTCGCGTTCGGATAGCAACAACCCGCGAGCCATACGCGTTCCGGAATCCACGCCACACGCGAATTGTAATTGTACATCGTTTGGATCATATCCCATTCGATGTTCACCGACCAGTTGTTCATGTTGTCATAAACAAAAGGCATGATGTGCTGCGCATAAGCCGAGGTCAGCATCGCAACCCAGCCTTCGCCGATGCCATCCCGCAGCCATTGATTGAATGAAGGGTCGTACCATTCTGCGGCAGTCATCAGAGTGCCCGACATGTGGAAATTGCCCGGAGCGGTTCGCGCCTGATGCAGTTCGAGAATCTCGTCGAATCCTTCTGACGCAGACCCGCCGTCGCCGCGAAACACGCTTGTATAAGTGAGCCCTTGATTTCCGTGATGCACGAAAGCACAATTGCCGGCTTCATTGTCCAGCGGGCGGCGATTGCGCAAATCCACACGGCCCTCGTCGACGACGTCGCCGTTGCGATTGACGGTTTGCACGAGAAGAGCGTCAACTGCAGAATCTCCACTGGCCAGAATGTCACAGACACCGCGCGCGGTTTGACGGGAGAGTTCCTTGAGTGTTAGCGCCTTGTTGTCTGTCGCGAACAGAGATATCCGAACACTCTTCGGATCGGAAATTTCGGCGCGTGTGGTGACGCGAATACGAATACCTCCGTCGGCGGCTCTATGAAACACATTACACAGATCGAGGCCTCCGTCTGCGACTTCATTGATATCATCTTTAATGACCCAATCCTCGAGGGTCCACGGAAGATCGTTCGCCGCCGATACCAAGTGTACCGCGGCAAACAACGCGATCACACTCAGGACAAGGCTCTGTTGTGTCAAGTTCATCATGCTCCTAAGATACGACTTCATTGCCGAGAAATGCAAGTCATGCTGCGGGTCGGTTGGGTTTATCCTCTATCATTCCTGAATGGTACCCCCGCACGCCTGCACCATGTAGAAGTATTCCGGCCAGATCGTGAAGACTGAGTCAATGTAGCTTGTATCGGATGTGACTCCGATTGGCGTAAATGGTCCGGCATCGCGCGGAGAACCCAGAATGAAGTACTCGTCAACATCGAACGCATCGCCGCTGTCCGTCTCTGTGACCTCCTCCCAGCGAAGCTCTAAATGATTCGCGTCCAGCGGTTGCGCGGTTACACTGCTATCCATGTGCGCCCATATCGGTGCGCAGATTTCGAAACTGCGGGTGAAATGAATTAGTTCCGCATCACCCGGTTCGAGATAAAAGTCAACAAATCGCTTCTCGCAGGTTGTTTCCGGCGTCTGACACGGTGCGGCAAGCCGCGTCGAATCACCGAGCACATAGTCCACGAAGTAGGGTTCGCCCGTGGCGGGAGTTCCCACATCTATGGTCAGCGTCACTTTTCTCTGTTCATCCTCCAGCGCGCGGCGATTCACAACGAGAAACCAATAATCTTCTATGTCGGGATCATTCTCCGGTATAACATCATTTCGAAATCGCGATATCTGAACGTACGAATTCCCTTCTTCCGCTTCCTCCCATCCGCCGTCGCCGTCCGGCAAATAAGTAGCGATGTCTTGCACGGATCGAGTCACACTTCCATTCGTGAACAGAATATCTCTTTGCGTTGCCTCGTATGTCGAGTCAGGATAATCCGTCTCAAATGCCCGCGACGCATAAGTCTTGACGAAGACGAGTGATTCCAGAATGGGCGCGATGCGCTGAATATCCTGACCAAACTCCTTCGCTCCATAGTAGCGCTCATTGGGTCGAAATTCGTCTAATGCATCGTCCCAATAGAAAAGACCACCAAAATTCCACGGATACCACATGATGCCGTCCGCATCGGCGGCAACCGCGAGCCAGCCGTTCAGTTTCACTTCATTGGGTGTGGGGTCGCGCAAGGGAGTGAAATAGTCGGGATCATTTTCGCCTTCACCTCCGCCGGCAATCAGCGCCCAGTATTTCATGTTTGGGTGCTGCGATTGGCGCTCCCGATGGAACTTTGTCTGCGGGGCAATGCTGAACCACGTCGGAACATTGCTTGCATTCGGCAGGTAAGGTGATGGGTCTATGTCGCCCAGCGAGTACAATGGTCTGACATCAAACATAAATGCATCAATCGCCGCTTGAAGGGATTTTGCGCCGTGATATGTATGCTGACTGTTGGTACCGTCTGAATAGATTTCTTCACACTGCTCCGCGCGTACGTACTCCGCATCCGACGAGCAATCCGTTGGATAGAACTCAGTGGTCACGGCCCACAGCCCCCGGCGCGGTGCACACGGAAACTCACAGGTGTCTTCCACCCAGCAGCTGTCTGCGCCAAACATATACATTTCATTCATGTGCACGGGAATAGAAATGCCCTCGCCGGCAAGTTGGTTCAGGAAGCCATTTAACACTTGACTCGTGTCGTAATAGTCTGCGCCATAGCCGTTGACAAACATGGTTGGCAACGGCGGGTTGGAGGTGAGGATCTTGTTGACCTGAATCAGTGAACGAAACGAAGGGTCACCACGTTCACGGCCGCTCAGATCCCATTCATCATAATACCAGCCGGCCAATTTTCCGTTGGAGTTGTTCCATTGCCGCTCAAAGGCCACCGAAATCGAGTCGAACCAATCCGATGTATCCGGGGAGGCAAACATCCGCCATGCACCTTCATCGTACACCTCAATCCGATTCAGATAAAACGCATGAGTCCCGCGATAATACACAGACATCCGCACCGGACTTCCTTTACCGTACGACACTGAACTGGCCGGAAAATCATCAAGGGAACGCGGCGGATTCGCCGGGCCATAGTGGATGGCGTCCCAAGGAACACTGTCCAAAACGGTGAAGCTGTCATCCAACAGATGATACCAACCGGAATGCGCGTCCTCGTAAAACTCGGAAGTAATCCAGTTCGTCGTATCGGCCAACGTATCCAGAGTCAGTGTCTTGGCCGGAAACCGCCACCAGTGCGTGTTCGGGAAGCCGTACATCGTGTCGTCGGGCGTGTGTACCATCCAATAGAAATCCGCCACCGGCGTGCTTGTCGTGATTTGCCCCTCCGGGTCCACCGCCCACGTCAATTTGTAGTGCATCGGCATGTAGATACTGCTGTCCAGCCAGCCCGTCGAAATATAATCCTAACCTGAAAAGTAGCCCAGCTCCGACGTCGGCAGCCACAACCAGTCCGCGCTTTCAGGTCCAATGGTAACAACGGGTCTGCGATTCGATATATCAAAATTAGGCGGACCACTTGCAAGCCGCTCCGCATTTTCTCCGATACTGGTGGGAAGGGACCAATACCCGTTTTCGTTTGGCCAAAGGACTCCCGGAAACACATCCCGGTATTGCGCGTCAGCGTACTTCGAGCCTTGCATGCCCGGCGTGCCCGGCAAGTACCAATTCATCACCTTGATGTGCATCCCCGTATCCACCGGAATCTGAATGAAGTCGGCGTCATAGGGGTAGATCACCATCACGTAGTTCACGCCCATCTCCTTGTACCAATTGTACACAGAGTCCATCATATCCGGGTTGTACCACGGTTCGCTGAAGATCACCGTCGAATCCGTTTCGCGGTCCACGTCAAATCCCTTACGGCAATTAGTCAAAAGCCACTCATACCGATAAGAAAGCGGATCTTTGTAGATCGCAATGTCAAAGCTGTGGCTGAGGTCAGCGGCGACAAGTGTCAGCCACATGACTACGAGACTACGAGGCAACGGTTTCACGGCAATTTCCTTCCCGAAATAAAGTGTTGGGTTTACGTTTATCGAAGTAACATCACCTTTTCCGTAGCCTGAAGTACGCCCGATTGCACGTGAACGAGATAAAGTCCTGTCGTCAAACTCTGGGCAATGAAGCGGTAGCGATAATCGTTGAAGATCGCAGGCAGCACCTCATGACGTACCTCTTGTCCCAGCACATTGAAGATCGTTAGTGTGATTGGATCCATTGAAAGGGGAACTTGCAATTGAATTGTCGTTTCATTATTAAACGGATTGGGAAACACGGAAACCTTAAGTTCATTGGGAATCTCCGGGCGAGGGTTATCCGCCGATACCGTCAGTGAATCCCCTCCGACAATGACACAGCGTCCTTGCCACGGACCAAAAGTGTCGTTCCACACCCCGATTGCAAAGTCATCCAGACTGTCACCATTCACATCACCCAATCCCACCGCGGTGTAAATGCCGCGCAAATAGAACGGATCCGAATCCCCGTGAATACTGTATACAGGATCGGAATTGAGCCACGGATAACCCAAATGCAACGTCAAAGCACCAAATGGATTCGTTACGCAACTTGGTGTCCACATCAGCAAGTCGTTGTATCCATCATTGTTAAAGTCTCCTGCGCTGGCAGCAAAGGATCCACCTGAGCCCTGGCAGGCGAATTGCAGCGTATAGTTCGGAACGGGCGAAAGCTCCGGCCCGCCGAAGTGAACATTCCGACCCAGTAGAAATTCATCAGCGCTGTCACCGTTCAGGCTCTTTACTCCGGCAATTGGCTGAAACGTATCCGTCCAAACATAGTCGGGAATCGTATCCGGTTGAGAGCCACCAAGAAAGACGACTGCTTGCCCATTGTTCGGATTGAAGCACAGGAAATCCGATGCACCGTCCGCCGTGAAATCACCCACAGCATAGGGAATAGACTGCAGGAGACCTTCCGGAGGTTGGGATAGAATCCAATCCGGAATCGTGTCCATCGGACTGCCGCCATAGTAAATGCGAAGGATGTCTTCTTGGAAGTCATACGTGGCAAGATCAGAGGATGCGTCTCCGTTGAAATCGCCCACAGGCCAGATCGTGTTACGTGGAAAGTCTAAATCGGGAATTGTATCCGCCTGCGGCCCCCCAAAGAAGATCCTGCCCTGCGCAATCCAATCCTCATAGGTGTCTCCATTAACGTCGCCGGTCGGATAAGCCTGCCACATCTGACCCGATGCAGCTCGGTATGTCATATAAGGCTCGGTACTTGGCTGCGGACCACCACAAAAGAACTCCAAGTATGAAACCTGCGTCCCATGCCATCCGCCACCGTTCCCTTGCGCATAGACCGCCCAATCTGCGAATCCGTCATCATTCTGATCGCCGAGCGGTAATATCTTATAGCCGTACGCCGCGCTGTCCGTCAACCCGCTGCGGTCCCAAATGACCATGGGCTCGTAGGGTTGGGCCAAAGCGAATTGAATCGTTGCTATTAACAATATGAAGATAGCAG
>CAZGVT010000005.1:0-4352 GCA_964529255.1 uncultured Alphaproteobacteria bacterium
CAGCAGCAATTGCGACTCACCGACGTCGGCCAGCCGGAGCGTCTTTGTCCGCACCATTAGATGGGGAAACGCCTGCTGAATTGCCGGAATAACCGATTCAATCAGCATCATCCTCATTTCAGCGTGCACACCCGGCAGCGAAAAAACACGCTTGCCGTTTCGCTCGATCAAGACGCCGGTAGCCGTACCGACAGGATTGTGTATTTTAGTCGCTCCAATCGGGAACCGCGCCTGATTGCGTGAAGTCGGCGGCATGGCGATTCCGCGCGCGCGGAAAAAAGACTCCACGTGCGCAAGCAGATCACCGTCTTCCCGAATCGACAGATTGAAATATTCCGCCAGCGAATCGAGCGTAAGATCGTCGGGTGTCGGCCCAAGTCCTCCCGTCAGCACAATTACGCTTGATCGTTTCAGCGCGACCTCCAAACCGTGCTGTATGTCGGCTCGCCGGTCGGCGACCACGCTCATGTGTCTTGGCGGCATCCCGATCCCGGACAACGCATCGGCAATTGAGGCGGCATTGGAGTTCACGATTTCTCCGCGCAGCACTTCATCGCCAATCGTGATACATTCCGAGCCGAGGAATTCAGCGGAGGAGCCACTCATCCGCGATAGTACCACTCCGGAAGATAATCCCCTGCAAGTACCGTCATCAAGGTCAACAGCACCGCACCGAGCGCACCGGCCAGCAAATCATCGATCATAACCCCCCAACCCCCGCGCGCGTTCTGGGATTTGGAAATTCCGAGCGGTTTCAGAATGTCAAGCACGCGGAAAACCACAAAAGCCACGGCAAATCCCGCCAACGTATGCGGCACCGCGAGTAGCGTGATCCATTGGCCGCAGAATTCATCAATCACGACCTGATCAGGATCCTCCCGCTTGGGATCCGGCCGTCGAAGTGAAGCGAAACGCTCATCGCTGATAACTTCAAATGCGCCGATTGCGCGGTCGCTCAGACGCACACCGAGATAGGTGACCGGAATGAGCATCAAGGCTAGCGGCCATCTCAGTAGAAAGGGCAGAAACCAGAGCAGAGCACAGGTGACGGCGGATGCGACCGTTGCGGGAGCAACCGGCGAATGTCCGGAGCCGAAGACTGTCACCGCCAGCCAGGCGGGAAAGAAGAGTTTTCTCACAGGCCGGATTGACTGGGTTGCACCGGTGCGACGTCAGGTTCGATCGGGAGTGCGACAGACTGCGAAGACTTCTCGTCCGTGCTGTCGAGTGCCGCCCGAACGGCTTCGGCAAGTGGCGTCGGGTGGTCGGCTCTTCCGCGGCGGCGGATCTCTTTTAAGAGATTTCGATTGCCGTGCAAATATTCGATCAGCGTCAATCCCGTATAAGCAACAACTCCGACCAGCAACCAAAACACGATAGATCTCAAATATGGCACTCCGACAATGTGAATATCCACGATCTGCAGTGCCAGCACGGTCAATGCCACGGCTCCTTGAAGAATTCCTTTCCACTTTCCCGAAGTACGGCGCCCCATGGCGGTACCCGTGAGCGCGGAGAACACGCGCAGGTAAGCGACGACCATATCTCGATACACCAATATCGCAATCATCCATACCGGCGCGAGCCCCATGACCAGAAAACCGATATAGTACGACAGCCGGGAGATGGTGTCACTTAGCGGGTCCAGCAGTTTGCCGATATCCGAGACTTGCTTCCGTTTTCGCGCGACTGCCCCGTCCGCAACGTCGGTTGCCTCAATTGCGACCGCGACCAGGAATGCAGTTTCAGTCGCATACCGCCAGCCGGTAAGATAGACCACAAGGAAGAGCGGGCCAAGCGCGAGACGCGACAGAGTAAGTTGATTAGGTAGACTGAATCCGGGAATCACGCGATCTAAAATCTGAAATTCGAAATCTGGGAATTGAAATCTGTCATTCACCTAAGAGACTTTTACTCGCGACTCCAGCGCACTGGCAAGCGTCACTTCATCCACCTGTTCGAGTTCTGACCCGATGGGCACACCGCGCGCTATGCGTGACACGACTACAGAGGACTCCTTCAGATGGTCCGCAAGATACAGTGCTGTCGCTTCACCGTCGGTATTTGCGTTCGTCGCAAGAATGACTTCCTTCACTGTCCCTTTGTGCAGCCGCTCGTAGAGTTCGCGGACACGGAGCGAGTCCGGCCCGATGCCGTCAAGCGGTGAAAGCGCGCCTCCCAGCACATGATAAACTCCGCGAAAGCTGGCGATTTTTTCGAGACGCAGCACATCGCCCGGGGTCTCAACCACGCAGATGGTTTGTTGATCACGTTTGGGATCGGAACAGATGGAGCAGACGTCATTCTCGGTAAAATTCGAGCAGATTCGGCAGAGTCTTATGCGGCTCTTGACATCGAGAATAGCCTGCGCCAGCCGGTTGGCCGTTTCATCGGGTTGCCTCAAAATATGGAGGGCAAGTCGGGCTGCGGACTTTCTGCCAAGCCCCGGCAGTTTCGAGATTTCATCGATCAATCGTTCGAGCGACGGAGCAAAGCGCGAAATATCCACGATCTACTTCTGCTGCCGAACGGTTTTGGGATTGACCTCGACACCGCCCACGCGATCCATGAACGAACTGAATAGCTCATCCTGTCCGCCTTCTGCCGCTGTCGGCGGACTTGGTTCATCAACCGGCTGCGCTGTATGGGTGCCGTTGCTATCCGGAGCTTTGGCTGCGGCCAGAACGAACTCTTTTCCGGTCAATTCGCGAAGCGCGGCCTTTACTGCACCGAAGGAATCCTTCAGCCGGTCTTGAGCAAACTCAGTGGGGTTCTTACACAGGATAGTGAGCTTCTTGCCGTCCAATTGAACCGGCTCCCACTCCGATTGTGCGGTCGAGAGTGCGGGCGACTTTTTCATGAGTTCCGCAACGACTCGCGGCCAGATATTGCGAAGCTCCCCGACCGTCTGATAACTTGAACTTGATGTCGGTTCTTGAGCAAGTTCACGCACTTCAGCCGGCTCTGCCGCAGGCTGCCTCATCAGTGTGGCGGGAGTTGGCGCCGCTGCCTGAGTTTTCTGCTCGGCGGGGGGGAGTTCGATTCGCTGCGCTGCTGCACTCGGCCCCCGGTGCAGTTCATCGATCAGGGATTGGATAGACGAAGTGCGATCAAGCACGGCCCAGCGAAGGATCGCCACTTCAAATCTCGTTCGCGGTGCGGTAGACCATTTGATCGAGTCTTCAAGTCTCTCAGCCAGCCGGATGAATCGAAACAGCTCTTCGGCAGTCAGAGAACCCGACACGCGTTTCATGCGTTCCACCTCTTCCGCACTTGCTCCGGTGAGTGGCACTCCCTCTTTGACAAACACGATATCCGTCCAGTAGCTTTGCAGTGCTCGCAGAAATTCGGTATAATCGACGCCGCGCTCGTGGATCCCTTCGAGAAACGCGGGCACGCGAGTCAGATCCTGCGCCGAAAGTAACTTTGTTGTTTCGGCGAGAATATCGGTAGGTAGAACGCCGAGCACATCGCGAGTCTCCTCGACTGTCGCACTGCCGTTGGAGAACGACACCACTTGATCGAGCAATCCTTCGGCATCGCGCAGGGAGCCGTCGGCCTTGCGCGCGATCGTCCAGAGCGACTCCTCTTCGTAGGGGAATCCCTCAAGTTTACAGATCTTGATCAAATGCGGAGCGATATCCGCAGGCCCCAGCGGCCGGAAGTCGAACCGCTGAACGCGGGATCGAATCGTCGGAGGTACTTTGTGCACATCTGTTGTCGCGAGAATGAAGATCACATGCGGTGGCGGCTCTTCAAGGGTTTTGAGAAACGCGTTAAATGCGTTCCTCGAGAGCATGTGAACTTCGTCGATAATGTAGATCTTTTTCCCCCCGGCAACGGGTGCAAGTCGCGCGGACTCGATAATATCGCGAACGTCCTCGACACCCGTGCGCGAGGCGGCATCCATTTCAATGACATCAAGCTCGCGGTCTTCCAACAGGGCCTCGCAGGTCGGGCAGACGTTACAAGGCTCAACCTCTCCGTTCAAGTCGATCTTCGGACAGTTCACCGCACGCGCAAGGATTCTGGCCGTTGAAGTCTTGCCGACTCCGCGTGGACCTGTGAAAAGAAAGGCATGCGCCAGCCGTCCCAACTTCAGGGCGTTTTTCAAGGTCCGAACAACGTGTTCCTGACCCACCACCTCAGAAAACGTCCTCGGTCTGTATTTTCTTGCTAAAACTTGATAAGTCATTAACTTAAAATGTCGCTTGTCGACTGGCGAGCTATCACGAGGCAGGCATTCAAGATAGGCCTTTTCCTCAGGAAAGTCAACGGAACCCGGTCCATCGCGGTGGCTATTTCAGGGTGTCCACTCGTGCTTGAATATCCGCCAAATCTTGGACGGTCAT
>CAZGVT010000005.1:4362-8469 GCA_964529255.1 uncultured Alphaproteobacteria bacterium
TGTGCTGTAAGCCGCTCTTGCCTTATCGATCAGGCTCGTTCGAGTCTCGCTGCGCGTCTTGTCATCTTTCGCCCAAAACTCAACGACGTCTCCGATGCAGAACCATGCCCATACCAATCGGTTCTCAGCGACTCCGTCAAGTTGTTCGTAGCGTTTCCATTGCTCGAAACTGAGTTTGGCAGCTTCCTCCGCTTCCTCGTGGCGACCCTGGGTCTGCAGGCTCCCGGCGAGATTATTATAGCACATCCCCAAACTCTTGACCCGCACCGTCTCAACCGCAACGTTCCGTGCCGCTTCAAGTCCACGCCTGAGCCACACCTCACTGAGCGGGTAGTCGTTTAGGTTAAAAGCGTCCACGTCGAGACTAATGCACGCATCGTGGACCTCTTCCCAGCAGCCGTATTTCACCTGATACTCATAGGCAATTTCGTGAATGGCGTACGCCTTCTCGAACGCGCTTTGTTTACGGTAACACCAGCCGATTTTCTTGAGGCATTTTGCGGCTATGCGATATCGATCCGGCGTCGTTTTGAGCGCCTTCGATTGACGGAGTGTCGTCACAGGTGTCATCAGCTCCGCAATCCCGGCATCATAGTCAGACTTCTCGCAGAACAACAGTCCGCGCAAGTACGAAAGCCAGAGAGTCTCGATCTCGTTCGCGGGTTCAATCTGAGAAATCAGCAACTCCGCGCCAGCGACATCCTGTGAAGTGATCTTGGCATGCAACGACTGTAGTGCCTCCGTTGGGGGTCCAAGAGGTGCCGTCGGCCGATCGGTAGCGTGCATCATTGCTGGGCAACTGATGATGATGACGAATGCAAGATTGAATAAGTAGTTGGCGGTTTCATTCCTCATCGCTTGAGTTGATTGGACTGATGTTCAACCCTGATGCAAAAAACACCGCTGAGATTGTATCGCCAGGCGGACCGCAACACAGGAACAACATGCTTACCGTTGCTACCTTCCGGTCCTGGCGGGGTTGGGCTGCCGTCGCTTGTACGGGGCCCGGCGACACAATATCAGCGGGCTGTGGAGCAGAGCGGGATCGAACCGCCGACCCCCACGTTGCGAACGTGGTGCTCTCCCAGCTGAGCTACTGCCCCAAAAAAACGGGACTTCAAAGATAGCCAATTCGCTCTGGAATGTCAAGGCGCCTTTTCCGGGTGTGCGCAGTCGGACTGCATAACTTGTTGAGATAAGTATTAACAACCCTTTACGTGGAAATCTAAGCAACTGATTGCGGAAATACTCGCCCTGCATGTCCAACTGGAAAGCCGGACGAATGAGCTGCGATAGACGACATTATGCAAAAATCAGCGAGATTTGACAACTAATGGTGGTTTGGAATAGGTGGAACCACTGTGCCGATTTACCGAGTCTACTGTTCACGGGCCGGGGCCTCGCGGTTTGAATATCCGCTCGGAATAGTGTAAATTACCCGTGGTCCAAGATTGAATTTCAAGGAGACATAAATGATTCGCCTTGCCTTCACCTGCCTGCTTGCGGCCGGCGCACTTTTCGGCCAACCGCCAGAAAAGCCTGCACCGCTCAAATTCCCGTTTGATAACTCCAATGCCATCGTGAAGTATGACTGCACTTCGGTAATTGTCGAACCGGATGGAAAATCTGTTTCTACGAATCACTACCGGGTCGGAGTCTATACTGACCGTGGAATTAGGGAATATTCCCAAGACGTTAGTGTCTACTCCCTGAACTACGACACGATTGAAGTTGTTTCGGTCAAAGTACACTTGCCGAACGGCGAGACAGTCGATGTCGACACGTCGGCCATTAAGGATGTGCCGATGCCGGCCTTCGGGAAGTTCTTTCTGCACAATGTCCGTGAAAAGATCATCACCTTTCCGGAACTGGTGGAAGGCGCGGAGATTGAGGTGGTCACACGCGAGATAACCCGCGAACCGCCGATGGATAAGGAGTTCAACTGGCAGGGCGCCTTTGAGCATCATGATCCAATCATGGCGAAGCACGTGCAAATCGTTGCACCGGAGTCTATCGGTTTGCGATGGATGGCGCATGGGGGAGAGATTCCGATGACCAAGTCCTCCAAGGCAGGTTTGACGACATACACTTGGACGATGAGCAATATCCCGCAGCTGGTACCGGAACCCGGCATGCCACCGGCGCCGGAGGTGTACAGGCAGTTATTCGTCTCGTCCATCGATGACTGGGAAACCTGGTCGAAGTGGTACGACGCGCTTTCCGAGCCGACGATGGTCGCGGACGATTCGATCAGGACAATGGTAAAGGAGCTGACGGGCGGTAAGTCACGCGAAGAGCAGATCAAGGCGATCTTCTATTACGTGTCCAATCAAATCCGGTACGTGGAGACGGCGCTGACCGGCCGGAAGGCGGGCTACAAACCCGAAGAAGCCCCGGTGACCTTTCGAAACAAATACGGGGTCTGTCGGGATAAAGCGGCGCTCATGGTCTCGATGCTTCGCGAAGCGGGTATCGAATCGGACATCGTGCTGATGAATCCGGCCTGGAAGATCAACCCGGATATTCCGGTCGACCAATTCAATCACGCGATTGTCGCGGTGCGTAATGGCAGTGAAATCACCTATATCGATCCGACCGTCGAGAAGACCAAGGATTTCATGGCCGCAAGTGAGCAGGACAAAGCGGTGCTGGTATGTGATGATGATGGCGAGCCGCTCCGCTGGACTCCGCTTGAGCCCAGCGAGAAAAATCTTTACGAGATTCGTGCAGAGTCACATCTCAATGATGACGGCACGTTTCATTCTCTGGTGACCATCTTAAGTACCGGGTTTCCGGATCTCATTTTGCGCAACTGGATGCAGAGCATACCGCCCAAGAAGCGCGAGGATACGTTCAAGCAGATCGTCCAGCAATTCTCTCCCAAAGCGCAACTGGAGTCGTTTGAGATCAGCGATGCGATGGACTTCTCGAAGCAGATGGAGATCAAATTCAGCTTTTCGGCCGAAGACTATATGATTCCGGCCGGGGAATATGCGCTGTTTCAAGTTCCGGGCCAATCCACATCCCTCGATTTTCTTACGAGCTGGCTGCTGAGTGGTTCGGAATTGACAACGCGCAGATTTGATTTGAGATTAGAGAGCACCTTTGCGGTTCGCTCGGAAGAGAGTGTTACCTACCCGTTGGGATACAAAGTTCGCAGTCTGCCCGAAAAAGTTGATCAGAATCACGGCACATTTCGCATGGCGCGCGAGTTTACGAAGTCCGGCGACAACAGATTGACGGTCAAGCGCGTGACGGATTTCTCCACATTAAACGTGGCGCTTTCTGAGTATCACAAACTTCAGGCGATGCTCTCGGAAGCGGATCGCATGGGGCGCGGCAAGGTCGTGCTCGTGAAATCCTGATTCCAATACAGCAGCATTAATAGAGGCCGCCGAGGCGCTTCTCCCCGGGTTCCCGAAGTCTTCACCATCCGGTTTACCGACTATCTGAAATACGCTCATTTAAGGACCGGTTCAATAGCGGCGTACGGGTCACTTCAACAAACGACGGGTCGTTTTTCAAGACCATGAATTTCCACTCCTTCTTTTTGGTTCTCTTCATAGCTGCAGCGTCGCACGCGGCGGAGAATCTTGATAGTCTGGTGCTTTCAGCCGGGGACAAGGCCAAGTATCCACAAGCTTCGGCAATTACCATCTTTGATCGCGGGACAGTTCGCCTGACTGAAATCGGCGAGACGCACTCTCGCCGCGAGATACTGCTAAAGATTGTCGATGAACGCGCGAAGAGCGCGGAGGGCGATCAGTCCATTCGTTTCGATGCCGACCACGATACCGTGGTGGTTGAATTGGCCAAAACCAGACTGCCTGACGGCCAATGGATCGAGCCTGAGAAAGATGCGTTCACGCTGACTTCGGCGCCCGAAGTTCAGTGGGCCTCCGCATACTCGCAGCTCAAGCAGCAGAACATCTCGTTTCCCGGACTTGACGTTGGCGCAGCAATCTACCTCGTGTATCGGATCGAACCGAAGCCGGGTGCCGAAAAGTTAGATGATCCGCGTGCCGGTGGAGTCGTTCAATTCGGCGGCACGAATCCGGTATTGGAAAAAAGCTACCGTATTTTCACCGAAAAGGGCCGGACAATTCG
>CAZGVT010000005.1:8479-31024 GCA_964529255.1 uncultured Alphaproteobacteria bacterium
GGCCCAGAATTCCGCGGTCAAGCCGTTTGTCGTATTTGACGGCAAGGAAACGAGCTACTTGTGGGAGTACAGCAATCTTGAGCAGATCGTGACCGAACCGGGGATGGTCAGCCTTGCATACATTGTCCCGCGAGTGCTTTGGACGACGCATGAAGATTGGGAGAGTCTCGGGCACTATGTCGGCGAGCGATTTTGGGGGGCGGTAGACACTGCGAACTTAGCGGTCAAGGGATTCTCTGAGCAAACCCCTCCGACACTTAGCGGAAAGCCTGCGCTGTTCAACGCTGCCTTGTGGGTAACCCAGAATATTCGCGACGTGGATCTTCCGTTAGGGCGTGTGGGGTACGAGCCGAATACCGCAGATCGTGTATGGCAAAATAAGTATGGCGATCCTCGCGACAAAAGTGTTTTGCTCGCGGCACTGCTGCGGGGCTACGGCTTCTCTCCGCTTCCGGTATTGGTGCCGAATCGGGACATGCCGATGAGCCGGCTGCCTGTGCTGGAGCAGTTTTCTCATATGTTGCTATGTGTGCCCGTTGCCGATGACACAGTTTGGCTGGATCCCACGACCGAGTTTTATCCACCCGGCGAGCTTCCCTACAGCCGCACTTATGGATATGGCTGCATGATATTGCCCGGCGCTCCGATATTGATCGAAGTTGAACCGGGCACACCGGCGTCTCGCGGAGTAAGTACCGATCTGAGTCTCACGCTCAGCCGCGAAGGCGATATTTCCGGTTCTGTGAGCTGTCTCCCAAAGGGTGGATTTGCGGCTCGCGCGAGACGGGATTTCAAAAACTTGAAGGCACAAGAGGAAGACATCTACTTCCAGCAAACAGTCGCTTCCTTCGGGCAAGGAACAAAGGAAACACGGCATGAATTCAGCGATCCTGCTGATTTGGTCGTTCCGTTCACGATTTCGTTGGGCTTTGAAACACCGGAGTATGCGGTGCGGCAGGACGATTTGATGATCTTTGAACTGCCTGGCGTACCGTTTTCGTTTGCCTCCTCCGGATTCTATCCCAGCCTTCCGGAAGTCAAGTATCCGGTGCAACTGCCTGGTCTCGTACGTATCGAGACCACTTATTCAATCGCGTTGCCGGATGCCTACGGTGTTGCGTATCTCCCCGCTCCGGTAATCGTTGAGAATCCGTATGTCTATCTGGAATTGATTGCGCGACAGCAAGGTCATCTGGTCACATGGACACAAACCGTGGAGTACAAGGCCGACCGCTGTCCGGTTTCAGACTATCGGAGCCTGCGTGAGGCCTTTCAGTCGTATGCGCTGCCGAAGATCCGGCTGGCGCTCCTGGAAAAGAAGTCTTGACAGTACTCGCGTCGGATTTTGTGCCGACAGAAATTTGGCGTTAGGCGGCTCGGTTCACCGACGGAGATTGCAGACGAGTTGCTTGACTATTTGGCGGTTTATGCGTAACTTATGCGAGATTCAGGCGCTGAGCAAGGGTGCCTCTTTCTGGTTGTGAACCAACAAAAATCAATGATTTAGGGCGGAATCTTGGCAAAGGCTCGTCAGGCGGCGGCAGTACTTTCGGCAAGTGAAAGCAGTCACAAGCTCCCTTGGGCACCTGCGGAAGGTGTTGAGGCTTGGGGGACAGTGATTGCGTCGATCGCTTTGGCCATTGTTCTGCCGTTTTTCGTTCACGCAACCGGGATGTCGCCTCGAGTCTTGTTGCCAATGCATTTCCCGGTCCTGCTTGCCGGGACTGTCTTGCGCCCCTGGCAGGCCGCAATCGTGGGCATATTTGCACCTGCCTTGTCGATGGGCATTTCGGGTATGCCCACTCCGGATCAGGCGATGCGCATGATGCCCGAACTTGCCACTTATGGTTTTGCGACTTCGATGATGCTGAGATTGGTTCCGGTTTTACCTGTCGGTGCGCGCGAAACCAGGAGGCTGGCCGCGATCGGGCTGGCCCTGATTATTGCCATGATTCTTGGCCGTCTGGCATATATTGCAGTCGCTGGAATGCAGACTGTGTTTCAGCCGCTTGCCTATTACTATCAGATTCTCATCGTACCCGCAATTGCCGGACTCATTGTTCAACTGCTGTTGATCCCGCCTATTGCAGTGAAGTTGCATAAGGCGTTGAATCGCGGCTAATCCCTCCGATATGTACCTCGAACAAAATAACCTTGTCGCGTTTCTTGTCTTACTCGGTGCGACCGCCGGCCTTGTCGGAATGTTTGTCGCGCTTTCAGCCTGGTTGGGACCGAAGAAGAGCAATGACGCAAAGGATCATCCGTTTGAGTGTGGCATCCTGACTGAGGACGAAGTGAATCGCCCGTTTCCGATCAAGTACTATCTCGTGGCGATTCTCTTTATTGTGTTTGACGTGGAAGTCGCCTTTCTCTATCCTTGGGCAGTGAGCTATCTCGACATCGGTCCGGTTGCGTTCGTATCGATGATGATCTTTCTGGCCATTCTGCTTGTTGGATTGTATTACGCGGTGAAGAAACACGTATTTGAGTGGAAGTAGTCACAAGATGGCATCCAACGGAAAGGGTCTGAATTCTGCGGCCGCCCTTGAGGGATCGGTTTACACAACCAGAGCCGACAAGATCCTTGGCTGGGCGCGCAAGTACTCGCTGTTTCAGTATCCGTTTGTGACGGCATGTTGCGGCATGGAGTTCATGTCCACCGCTTGCTCGCACTATGACATTGATCGATTCGGCGCCGCTTTTCCGAGATTCTCGCCGCGACAGGCCGATGTGCTTTGGGTCGTAGGAACAATTAGCCACAAAATTGCTCCAATTCTCAAGAACATTCACGATCAGATGGCTGAGCCGAAGTGGGTGGTGAGCTTCGGCGCCTGCGCGAGTTGCGGGGGTCCCTATGACAACTATGCTACGGTACAGGGGATTGATACGATCATTCCCGTGGACATCTACATTGCCGGTTGCCCTCCCCGTCCCGAAGCCGTGATCGACGGCCTGATCAAGTTGCAGGAGCTGATCCAGAGTGAAAAACACACCGGCAAGACAGGCCGAGGCTATCCGGATGCAGCTCGATAACTCTTTGAATATTGCTATCTCGAATTTCCGCTTTTTTGCTTTTTCATCCCGTGCCCTCCGATAAATTCCCCGAACACCTCGCCATCGAAAAGAGACTACCCCATGCCGTGCTGGACTGGTACGAGCGCACGGGGATGCGTTGTCTCATTGTGGATGGCGAGCGATTGCTCGACGTCATGCGGCTGCTGCGTCATGATCAGGGCTACAACTTCCTGGTCGATTTGACCGCGGTGGATTTTCATCCGCGCAAGCCTCGTTTCGAGTTGGTCTATCACATCATGAATTTCGAGACGAAAGCCCGGCTGCGGATCAAAGTTCTGAGCGATGAGCAGCACCCGGCTGTGCCGAGCGTGACCTCACTCTGGTCCATCGCCGATTGGTACGAGCGCGAATGCTACGATTTGTTTGGTGTGAAATTCGAAGGCCACCCCAATCCGAAGCGGCTGCTGCTGTACGACGAATTCAAGGGCCATCCGCTGCGCAAGGACTATCCGAAGACGCTGCGTCAGCCGCTGATCGGACCGGAAAACTGATGAGCACAATCGAGAACGCACACGTAGGGACCCAATCCGCCCTTCCTCCGGACGAGCCGGAATTTACGCAGCAAGAGATGCTGCTGAATATCGGGCCGTCGCATCCAGCAATGCACGGTATCATCCGCATTGTCAGCAAGCTGCAAGGGGAGCTGGTGGTCGATACCGAAGTGGAGATCGGCTATCTGCATCGCGCGTTCGAGAAGAGCTGCGAAGCGAGCACGTGGAATCAGGCGCTGATCTATACGGACAGATTGAACTACGTTTCGACCTGCATCAACAATGTCGGCTATTGCATGGCGGTGGAAAAACTCTTGGGGATCGAGCTTCCGCTGCGCGGGCAGTACATCCGCACGATGCTGTGCGAAATTTCGCGCATCGCCGACCATCTGACTTGTGTTGGCGCATCGGCAATGGAGCTTGGCGGGTTCACGGTTTTTCTGTACATGATCAAGGGCCGAGAGTACTGCTATGAGCTGATCGAGGATTACTGCGGCGGCCGGGTAACGACGACGAGCACTCGTGTCGGCGGCATGCCCCACGACTTGCGCGAGGGCTGGCTGGACAAGGTGCTTTGGACGGTGAAGGAGATTCGCTCGATTCTGAAAGAGTGCGATATCCTGCTGACGTACAACCGCATTTTTGTCGAGCGCATGCAGAACATCGGAATAATCTCGAAGGAGAAAGCGCTCTCTTACGGTTATACCGGACCGATGCTGCGCGCCTGCGGAGTGCCTTACGATGTGCGCAAGGACTATCCATACATGTTTTACGACAAACTGGACTGGGAAGTGCCCGTCGGACATCAAGGGGATAATCTGGATCGCTATCTGGTGCGTATGGAGGAGATGGAGCAGAGTTGCCGGATCCTTGAGCAATGCGTCGCATCGATCCCCGGTGGACCGGTGTCCAGTCCTGATAAGCGCGTCACTCTTCCGGCGAAGAAGGATACGTACGGAAATATCGAAGGCCTGATGAATCACTTCAAGTTGATCATGTACGGTCACGGCATCCGCGTTCCCGAGGGGGAAGTCTATTTTGCAGTGGAGGGCGGCAACGGAGAGCTTGGTTTTTATGTCGTGAGCTATCCCGACGAGCACTCGGTTGACGGCTGCAACGATCGACCGTGGCGAGTGCGCTGCCGTCCGCCATGTCTGAATTTTGTCGCCGCGCTGCCGGAGATGATCAACGGCTATATGATAGCGGATATCGTGCCGACGTTCGGTTCGGTGAACATGATCGGCGGAGAATTGGATCGGTAATCCAACGCTTGGAAAGACAGAATACAGTTTCACAAATGTCCATGACGAACGGCCAGATTCCAGAGTCACTTCGTAGGAAGGCCGAGGAGATTTTCTTCCGGTTTCCGCCCGAGCATCGTGCGGCGGGAATCATTCCGCTCATGTTTGAAGCGCAGCGCGAGCTGGGATTTATTTCGCCCGAAACGGAGCAGTGGGTCGCCAAGGAGTGCGGAGTGAGCCTCGTGAAGGTCCGCGAGGTCCTGACTTTCTACTCGATGTTCCGCACAGCTCCGGCGGGAAAGTACTTGATCCAGTTTTGCCGGAACATGTCCTGCTGTCTGATGGGTGGTGAAGAGATACAATCTCAGATTGAAAAGAAACTTGGCATCCACAATGGTGAGACCTCCAAAGACGGCCTATTTACTTTGCGCTGCGTGGAATGCCTTGGCGGCTGCGCGTGGGGACCGATGATGATTGTGAACGAGTCGCAGTATTTCCAGTTGACGCCGTCCAAAGTGGATCGCATTCTCGACGGATTCGCTTCCGGTGCGCCGGTTCCGGCGGATGAACCGACTCCGTTGATGGGAAATGTCGGAGGAGCGTTGACCTCGTGAGCACGGTTACCGGAAACTTCCCTCGCGTAATCTCCCGCAACTTTGCCATTCCGCGAATGGCGAGTCTGGACGTCGCGCAAAAGCACGGCGCCTATGAGCAGTTTCGCAAGGCTGTGACGATGAAACCCGAGGAAGTGATAGCCTTGGTGAAGGCCTCGGGACTTCGCGGACATGGCGGCGCAGGTTTCTCCGCAGGGATGAAGTGGGGCTTTGTGCCGAAGGACAAGTTTCCGCGCTACGTGTGCGTGAACGCGGACGAGAGCGAGCCGGGCACTTGCAAAGACCGTCTGATTCTGGAATACGATCCGCACCTCTTGATTGAAGGCGCGCTAATTTGCGCTTACGCGGTACAGGCTGAGCGCATCTACATCTACATTCGCGGAGAATATTTTTATCCTGCTCGCGTAGTTCAACAGGCGATCAATGAAGCTCGCGCGAAGGGATTGATTGGCGAGAATATTCTCAAGAGCGGCTGGTCGTGCCAGGTCTATCTTGGCACGGGTGCGGGACAGTACATCTGCGGAGAAGAGACCGGACTCATCGAGTCGCTCGAAGGCAAGAAAGGCTGGCCGCGATTGAAACCGCCCTACTACCCGGCCGCGATAGGACTTTGGGGCGCACCGACGATCGTCAACAACGTTGAGACCTTGGCCTTTGTGCCGCGCATTCTCGAAATGGGAGCGGAGAAATTCGCTGCGCTCGGATCACCGAAGAACGGTGGAACGGCTCTCTTTTCTCTTTCCGGTCATGTGAATAAACCGGGTGTCTATGAGCTGCCTATGGGTGTGGCGCTGAAAACACTGATTTACGATTGCGGCGGCGGCATTCGGAACGGCAACAAGCTGAAGGCGGTAATTCCCGGTGGTTCATCGTCGCACATCTTGACCGCGGAAGAGTGTGAGAATCTCAATCTCGACTTTGAATCCGTTGCCGAGCGCGGATCCATGCTCGGAAGTGCGGCCGTCATGGTGATCGATGACACGGTCTCGATTCCACGCCTGATGATCTGGATGACGCGATTTTACGCGCACGAGAGTTGCGGTCAATGCACTCCCTGTCGCGAAGGAACCGGCTGGCTATTGCGTATCGCCAATCGGATTGTCGAAGGCAAGGGCCGCCGGCGCGACATCGACGATATGTATGAGCTGGCGGACAACATAGACGGCAAGACGATATGCGCATTGGGTGCCGCCGTGGCGTGGCCGACCAAGAGCTATCTGAAAAAGTACCGCCACGAGTTTGAAGCACTGGTGAAAGAGTAGACTCGCGAATGCCGAAACTCGAAATAGACTTCAAACCCGTGGAAGTCCCGGCCGGGACCAACCTGATCGAGGCAGCCAAGCGGCTGAACATCGAGATCCCCCATTATTGCTACCATGCCGGCTTGACAGTCGTGGGTTCATGCCGCATGTGCCAGGTTGAAGTCGAGGTGAACGGTCGAAAGAGCATTGCCATCGGATGCAATACGGCTTGTATCGATGGGATGAAAGTGTACACGAATACGGCAACGGTTCACAAGCTACGCAGCTCCGTACTCGAGTTTTATTTGCAGCATCATCCCCTCGATTGTCCGATCTGCGACGACGCTGGGGAGTGTGATTTGCAGAACTACTACATGCGTTACGGATTGCATGACAGCCGCGTAACTCTGGCCGAGAAACATCATAAGCACAAGGTTCACGACGTCGGACCGACCGTTGTGTTGGACAGCGAACGCTGCGTGCTTTGCTCGCGGTGCGTGCGCTTCTGCCGGGAGATCGCGGGGGTCGATGAACTCGGCATTTTCAGCGCCGGCGGCGAATCGGAGCTGATGAATGTTCCCGGCAAGAAATTGGAGAACGACTACGCGGGCAACGTCGTTGATCTTTGTCCGGTAGGCGCGCTGACCGACAAGGATTTCCGGTTTAAGCGGCGAGTCTGGTATCTGAAGCGCGTGAATTCGATTTGCACGGGCTGTTCGCGCGGCTGCAATATCTACGTGGATTGGGAAACGGAACGCGGTCACAATGACCCGCAGCGACGCATTCAGCGACTGAAGCCGCGTACGAACCTGTCGGTCAATGAGTGGTGGATTTGCGACCGCGGGAGATACAGTTATCACTCGGTGGATGCCTCGAATCGTCTGCTCGCCCCGATGACTAAGCAAGAGCGGAACGGTCATCCGTTATCGGTGGACGAAGTGATCATTCGCGCAGCGGGCAAGATCACTGCCGTGCTCGAAAAGCACGGTCCGAAGAGCATTGCCGTTCTCAGTTCCTGTCACTCGTCGAATGAGGACCTGTTCCTGTTGAAGTGTCTGTTTGCCGACCAGTTGAAGATTCACACGATTGATGTGGAGCTGACGAAGGAACCGGCCGGCAAGGAGGACGACATCCTCATGAAGGCGGATTTGGCTCCGAATCGACGCGGTGCGGTAGAACTCGGATTGCGACCTCATGCCGGCGGCCAGATGGCGGGTGACGATATTCTTATGGCCGCAATGGAGGGCGAGTACGAGGTGCTCATTGTTGTCGGTCATGATCTCTCGAAGATGATGTCGGCCAAGGAGCTGATCAAGCTCGATCAACATTGTCCCTATGTGCTCTATCTCGGCACTCATCAGAATTCGTTCTGCGAGATTGCCGACGATGTCATCCCCATCGCGATGTGGGCCGAGCGGGAGGGAAGCTACACGAATTTTCAAGGTCGCGTCCAGCGAACTGCGAAGTGTTTTGAACCCCTCGGTATGGCGCTCGCTGAACACGAGGTTTGGCACAAGCTGGCAAGACTACTCGGTCACAGTTTCGACTTCACTGGTTGCCCGGAGATTTTTGACATGATCGGCGGAACATTATCCGGTTTCAAGGGACTCACATGGGAGGGGCTTGGCTGGAGCGGACAGATGCTCGCCGGAGTTCCCGAGCCGGTGCGCAGGAAGATTCGCAGCGGCGCTCCGTTGCCTGCCTACTAATATGTTTCTTGACATCGGCATAATCGTCGGCAAGATTGCCGCTATTTTCTTGGGAATCCTGAACGGCGCCGGAATCCTCACCTGGGTTGAGCGTAAGCAGAGTGCGCTGATCTCGGACCGGATAGGCGCAAACCGCGCAGGGATTCTCGGCATTCGACTGTGGGGGTTGATCAACTCGCTCGCCGACGCAGTCAAATTGATCTTCAAGGAGGATTTCATTCCTCCTCGCGGACTTCGTTTCCTGCATGCGATAGCGCCGTGTTTTGCGATGTTTCCCGTGTTTGTGACCTTTGCAGTGATTCCATTTGGCCCGCCGGTTGAACTGTTTGGACGTGAGATAAAGCTGCAGCTACTTGATTTCGACATCGGGATGTTGTACGTTTTTGCATTCGGATCTATCGCCGTTTACGGGGTGTTGCTTGCGGGTTGGGCGTCCAACAACAAATTCTCCCTGATCGGCGGCATGCGCGCATCGGCGCAGATGATCTCTTATGAGTTGATTCTGGGATTGTCGATCATCGGCCCCGTGCTCGTCTTCGGCACTTTGGAGCCGGGAGCCATGGTGAATGCGCAGAACGAATACCTTTGGGGCTGGCTGCCGAAGTGGGGAATCATTGTCCAACCCATCGCATTTCTGCTCTTTCTGCCCGCGGCAATGGCTGAAACCAAACGCGCACCATTCGACTTGCCGGAAGGAGAATCCGAGATCATCGGATTTGCGACGGAGTATTCCGGCATGCGCTGGGGGATGTTCTTCCTCGGTGAGTTTGCCGAAATTGTCGTTCTTGGCGGGATCATCACGACCGTATTTCTTGGGGGCTACCACATACCGTACCTGTTCTCTTCGATGGAAATGTCCGGTCAGGCGGGTTTTCATTTTCCGTGGGGTGCCTACTTGCCGGTCGGCGAGTGGTTCATCGTCGCGCTCCGCGTGATCGCGTTTTCTCTTAAAGTCGCGTTCGTGATGTGGCTGCAGATGCAGATTCGCTGGACGTTTCCCCGCTTTCGCTATGATCAATTGATGCGAGTATCGTGGCGCGAGATGATGCCGATTGCATTGGCGAATATCGGCGTGACGGGCGGAATTCTGATGTGGCTGGCAGCATAGAGAGAGTTCCGAATGCCCATACATGTATTTTTTGACAACTCGAATATCTGGGGTGGCGCCCAGCTGATACGTAAAGAGCGAGAGCCACACGTTCAGTGGGCTGCTCTAAGACTCTATTTCAAAAACCTGTTCACACTGATACAGAACGGTCGAAAATTGGAGACCGCCATTCTCTGCGGCTCAGTGCCGCCGTCCTGCGAGCCGCTTTGGCAATATGCGCGCGATAACGGATACGACACCAATCTCCTCCGACGAGTCGCCCGGGATGACGGCAGTGTTATCGAGCAGGGCGTGGACGAGATACTTCATCTCAAGATGATAAATACGGCGACCCGATTCAGGAATCAGCCGGAGAAAATCATGGTCGTTGCCACGGGTGACGGTAAAGTGTCCGAGTTCAATACTTCATTCCCCGAGCAGATTCATCTGGCCATTGACCTTAGCTGGGACATTGAGCTATGGTCGTGGTCGCCGTGCCTTAGCGGCGCGTATACGCAATTGCAGCATGAATTCCCGCGCAAAGTAAGAGTGATGATGTTGGACAATTACTATGACAGCGTCACGTTCGTCAAAGAAGGCAGCTACTACATTCAAACGCCTGATGGTCCGCTTCAAGTTGATCTTCCGGGTCGGATAGTCCGTTCATTATAAGCGTGACCAATGATCACCGTCAAGCCCGTACGAAGAATAGAGCTTAGTCTCGCTCAGAAAACCTACTACCCCGAACTACTCAGGGGATTGAAGGTCACGAGCGAGCATTTCTTCATGAACTTGTTTCGTCATATCGGGCGAGCAATGGGCATGAAAACCAAGCCGCCGATGGTGACGATCCTCTATCCCGAACAGAAGCGGGAAATCTCTCCGCGCTGGCGCGGGATGCACCGGCTGATGCTCAGACCGGATGGAGCCCCTCGCTGTGTGGCTTGCATGATGTGCGAGACCGTGTGTCCCGACAAATGCATCTATATTACCGCCGGCGAATCTACAGACGGCCGTATTGAAAAGTATCCGGTGGCATTTGAGATTGACCTGCTTCGTTGCTGCTTTTGCGGACTGTGCGTGGAAGCCTGTCCGGAAGATGCCATTCGCATGGACACGCAAATCATCGATCTCGGCGGATACTCGCGCTCGGAATTTTATCTTGACAAAGAGTTTCTGCTCAATGCAAAGCCCGAGCTGACGACGCACTCGCAGTATCCGGGAGAACTCGATGGCCGCGCAGTGCAGCGAATAGACCTCGTGAAATTGGCCAGGCAAGGTCACTGATCGACGTTGTGTCGGAACTGGCCTTGACTTCGATACAGGATAAGCGGCCGCGCGGGGAACCCTGTGCGGCTGCGACGCAAATTGCATGAGTGCGGAGCGGATCACGTCGCTCTTCGGAATTCGCTACCCGGTCATTCAGGCCGGGATGATCTGGGTATCCGGGTGGAAATTGTGCGTCGCCGTATCCAGAGCAGGTGGACTGGGGATGATCGGAGCGGGTTCGATGAAGCCCGATTTGTTGCGCGAGCATATTCGCGACGCCCAGTCGGCGCTTAGCGGAGAATTCCCTTTCGCGGTGAACCTTCCGCTGGAGCGGAAAGATGCATCGGAGCTTGCGGATACTTGTATCGAATCCGGCGTAAGGATCGTTTTCACATCGGCGGGCAATCCGGCTCTGCTGACATCGCGCTTCAAAGCCGCGGGGATAACGGTTGCGCACGTCGTCCCGACCGCGAAACATGCGCGCAAGGCCGAAGAGCGCGGGGTGGATGTTGTCGTCTGTGAGGGTACGGAAGCGGGCGGCCATAATGGTCTGGATGAGCTGACTACTCTTGTGCTCATTCCGCTTGTGCGCGAGGCGGTTTCACTGCCGGTGATTGCCGCCGGTGGGATTGTGAATGGCCGGCAGATGGCTGCGGCGATGATGCTTGGCGCCGACGGAGTACAGATCGGCACTCGTTTCGCAGCGACGATGGAATCATCTGCTCATGCGCGATATAAGCAGGCGGTCGTAGACGCGGGTGAAACCGACACGGTGCTTACGCTGAAGAATGTCGTGCCTGTGCGCATGATCAAATCTCCTTTTGCGCTGAAGTGTGTCGAACTCGAGAAGCGTGGGGCGCCGCGCGATGAAGCCGAAGCGCTGCTCGGCCACAAGCGCGAGCGTGCAGGCCTATTTGAGGGGAATTGGGAACAAGGCGAGTTTGAGGCGGGAATGGGCGCCGGCTTGATTCATGAAATCCTGCCTGCGGCGGACGTCGTTCAAAATCTCATTTACGAATACAACGAAGTCGTTTTGCAGATGCGTCAACTATGAAGCGTGAAGTTCTTGGCGGCAAAATTCACAGTGCGACCGTCACGCAGGTGAATATCGACTACGAGGGATCCTGTGCGATCGATCAGGATTTGCTTGATGCGGCGAATATCCTGCCCTACGAGCGGGTTCACGTGTACAACCTGATGAACGGCGAGCGATTCGACACCTACGCGATTCCGGCACGTCGAGGCTCGGGCATGATCGGTCTCAATGGCGCCGCCGCGCGACTCGCGGTGAAGGGCGACCGCGTCATCATTGTTTCATTCGTTCAAATTGACGACGCCGCGGGAGAGCGATATACGTCGCCGGTAGTCGTCTTGAACTCAAAGAATAAGATCGCCAAGAAATTGGCTCACAACATTGGGAGAAAGAAGTGAAGATTACCTCCGCGACCGGGCTCGTCAAAGGCAACTTTGGGGCAATTGCCGTGTGCTTGTTTGACGATGAGGTGAAGTCGCCGAAGCTCTCCGCGCTTGATCGCGCGACTCAGCGATCCGTCGCACAGTTGATTGCCGCCTCGAAATTCTCGGGCAAGAAAGGCGAGACTGTTCGCCACTTCAGCGACGCTGCCGCGGCTCCGGTTCTGATACTGCAAGGGCTGGGTGTGCGCAAGCATTTCACGTGGTTGGGATTGCGGCACGCCGCCGGAGCGTGTGCCCGGACTGCGCGAGATTCGGGAGCAAAATCGCTGGCGCTTTGCAGCGACGACAAACTTGCCGACGAACTGAATCCGGAAAACGTGACGCGTGCGCTTGTCGACGGTTTGATCCTGGGAAGTTGGACGTTCGATCACTACAAGTCCAAGAACGAATCCGCGAAAGACAGAAAGGAATTGGCGTCCGCGACTCTCTACTTCGTCAATGCGGAGAGAAAACGCGCTGCCGATCGGATGTTACCGCGCGCAACAATGATGGCCGAGTGTACCTGTCTCGCGCGTGACTGGGGTACGCATCCGACGAATGTCACCACCATCGACTACATGACCAGGCGCGCGCGTGAGCTATCCAAACGTGGCATTCGCGTTTCCGCAGTGGAAATGAGCGAGATGAAGCGCCTCGGCATGAACTTGTTTGTTGCCGTGGGGCAGGCGAGTGAAATGCCGCCGCGTCTCGTGATCATGGATTGGAATCCGCGCGGCGCGACGAAGACCTTTGCGCTGGTTGGCAAAGGATTGGTTTTCGATTCCGGTGGCCTGAATATCAAGACGGCCATGATGGAGGAGATGAAGTCCGACATGTGCGGCGCAGCCGCGGTGCTCGCGACGATGTATGGAGTCGCACAAATGAAACCGAAAGTGCGAGTCATCGGCATGCTCGCGCTGGCTGAGAATGCGATCTCGGGCAATGCTTTTCGTCCGTCGGACATCTATACGGCGATGAACGGAAAAACCGTTGAAATCGGCAACACCGATGCGGAGGGACGGCTGGTGCTCGCCGACTCGATGTGTTACGCGAACAAGAAGTACAAGTTGACCGGCATGGTCGACATCTGCACGCTCACCGGCGCGGCGAAAATCGCGCTCGGAGTTCACGCGGATGCGGTGTTCACGAACAATGAAAAGCTGCAAGGGCGGATTCTCGATGCGGCCAATGTTTCCGGCGACCGCATGTGGCCGATGCCGCTTTACGAAGAATACTTGGACGAGATGAGAAGTCCGATTGCCGACTTGAACAACACGGCTGGCGACCGCTGGGGTGGAGCGTGCAGGGCGGCAGCGTTCCTGAGGGAATTCGTTGGTGACACGCCGTGGGTGCACATTGACATCGCGCCGACGTCGTTTCCCGGCGCACTTTCTCCGATTCAACCGAAGATGACCGCCAACGGCACGGGCGTGCGGACGTTTCTGGAATTTCTAAGTCACTCCTGATTCCATGACTCGCGAATCCTTTCCCGTTGATGTGTTGATCGTTGGCGGCGGCCCGGCGGGGCTGGCGTGCGCGTATCATCTCAAGCAAATGCTTGATCGGAAAAAGAGCGAAGGCAAGAAGCTCGGTGAAATCGAGATCATGGTGCTCGAGAAGGCGCGCGAGGCGGGTGCGCACAGTCTCTCCGGTGCGGTGATGGATCCGCGCGGTATCAGCGAGTTGATTCCCGACTGGACTGAACGCGGATTGCCTGTCGAGCGCACGTGCCACGACGACGCGGTATTCTATCTGACCAAAGGCGGCAGATTCAAAGCACCTTGGACGCCCCCCCCGCTGCGCAATCACGGTTTTCCGATTGTCTCTATCAATCGTGTGGTCAAATGGCTGGCCGAGCAGGTTGAATCACAAGGCGTGACAATCGCGACTGAGATGCCGGGTCAGGAACTGCTTATCGAAGAGAATCGTGTGACCGGCGTACAGATCGGCGATAAAGGAATCGACAAGAACGGGAATCCCAAGAGAAATTTCGAGCCCGGCGCAAATATCGAGGCCAGAGTCACCGTGCTTGCTGAAGGCACGCGCGGATCGCTCACAAAAGTCGCCGTGGAAAAACTCGCGCTGCAAGGCATGAATCCGCAGGTTTATGTGCTCGGAGTCAAGGAAGTCTGGGAGACTCCGAAACCCGCGTTGCCGCCCGGAACCGTCTATCACACGATGGGGTATCCGCTGGGCAATCAGTTCGGCGGAAGTTGGATCTACACGATGCGGGACAATCTCCTCTCGCTCGGCTTGGTCACCGATCTGAGCTATGAGAATCCGTACACGGATCCGCACTACAATTTTCAAAAGTTCAAATCTCATCCGTGGGTATCGTCGCTGTTGAAAGGCGGAAAGCTGGTCGGCTACGGAGCAAAGACAATTCCCGAAGGCGGCTGGTACGCTATGCCGCGTCCCTATCACGACGGCCTACTCATTGTCGGAGATGCCGGATCGTTTTTGAACGCGCAGAGGCTGAAAGGCATTCACCTCGCAATCAAGTCGGGAATGCTCGCCGCGGAGACGATCTGCAATGCGCTCTTGATGGATGACTTCTCGTCGGGTGCGTTGAAGAGCTTCAAGGAAAAGGTTGACGCGAGCTGGATCAAGGACGAGCTCTTTGCAGTCCGTAATTTCCACCAGGCCTTTGAAGGCGGAGTGATGGGCGGGATGCTGCATGCCGGCGCTCAGTTTTTCACCGGCGGACGCGGCTTCAAGGACGGCATGCGCAGTCACGAGAATCATCGTATGATGAAGAAGTGGCGCGAACTCGGGCTTGAGGAGAGAGAGGCCGTCATCGCAAAGCGTCTGCAGGAGTTTGATCGCGAGATCACGTTTGATAAACTTAGCGATGTTTACAAGAGCGGCACGACGCACGAAGAGGATCAACCGGTTCACTTGCATGTTGCCGACACCGAGATCTGCCGCACAAAGTGCCGCGAAGAGTACGGCAATCCTTGTCAGTTTTTCTGTCCGGCGAATGTCTACGAAATGGTCCCGGATGAATCGCGCGGCGGAGTAAGACTGCAGATCAATGCGTCGAACTGCGTCCACTGCAAGACGTGCGACATCATGGACCCGTACGCGATCATCACCTGGGTGCCGCCGGAAGGCGGCGGCGGACCGGTCTACAACGACTTGTAGCCGCGCCATTGTACGACCTTCACAACCACGTGCTGCCGGCGATTGACGACGGAGCCGCAAACTATCGCGTAGCTTTTCGGATGCTCGAACAGGCGGTCGCTCAGGGCATCACGCACGTGGCGTGTACTCCGCATCTCAATGATCGCGCGACTCCCGAAACAGACCGGCACATTCAGTCGGTCTTTTTCGAATTCGTCGAAGCCGTTGAGAAGATCGGCCTGCCAGTATCGCTGATGCTTGGTTCGGAAATCATGCTGGGCGCCGACCTGACTCGCCTGCTGGATTTGCCGGTCGCGACTTACGGTGGTAAGGGGCGATACTTGCTGCTCGAGTTTCCGCCCACGACTCCACACGACATCGCTCTGAATGTAATCACAACCGTCCGTCGCCGGGGCAAGGTCCCCGTGCTTGCGCACGTCGAGCGATTCACCGGTGCGGTCAGGCACAAGGAACATGCCGAGGCATTGCGCGAGGCGGGCGCGCTGCTGACTCTTGACGGAGGCTCGCTATTCGGCCAGTTCGGCGCCGCAATGACGCGGCGTGCTGAATCGCTTGTGAAAGAGGAAGTGATTGACATCATCATGAGCGACGCGCACGACGACGAGCGATTCATGTTCTGCTTAAAAGGAGCCCGTGAGGCCGCAACCGCGATTGTTGGCCCGGAAAATGCAAGGAGGATGGTGCTGGATCACCCGAAGATTGTCTGGGACAATGATCCGTGGCCGGGAATTGAGTCATGAAGATCGGACCTTACAAGATATCGACGATTGAAACCGGAGACTTCCGTCTGGACGGCGGAGCAATGTTCGGAGTTGTCCCGAAGGTGTTATGGAATCGTCAATGCCCGGCAAATGAATCGAATCGGATTTCAATGACGGCGCGCTGTCTGCTTTTGGAGTCACCGGCGAGGAAAATCCTCATTGACACGGGTATCGGTCAGAAGGAAGAAGAGAAGTTCAGCGCGATGTTCGAAGTCGACTTCGAGCGCAATACATTGGATCGCTCGCTATCCCGACTCGGGCTTCGCGCAGAAGACATTACGGACGTGATCTACACCCATTTGCATTTTGATCACGCGGGCGGGGCGACAAAACGGCAGGGGAGTGAGGTGCATCCTGCGTTTCCCAACGCGCAGTATTTCGTCCAGCGGCGGCAATATGACCACGCATTCACGCGATGTGATCGTGACCGCGCCAGCTACCTGGATCACAACTATGTTCCCGTGAAGCATGAAGGGCGGCTCAATCTGCTCGACGGTGACGTTGAGATATTCCCCGGAGTGGAGATACTGCTCTCCAACGGTCATACGCCGGCACTCCAGACCATCAAGATCAGCGATTCACATACAACGCTTTGGTACCCGACGGATTTGATTCCACTCGCCGCACACATTCCGCTGCCGTACATCATGGGCTATGACTTGTGGCCGTTAACGACCCTTGAGGACAAGAAGAAGTACCTGACTCGCGCGGCGGAGGAGTCGTGGATAGTGTGTTTTGAGCACGATCCGGCAAACATCGCGTGCACGCTTCACCGAGAGGACAGCGGACGGATTGTCAAGGGTGATTTTGTAAGCTTGGACGATTCATGAGCAAGCCGAGATCACGCGAATTCCTCGACCGTTTGAATGGTGAGGTGCTGGTTTGTGACGGCGCGACCGGGACCGCTCTCTATTCGCGCGGCTACTCCTATCAATCCTGTTTTGAGGAGCTGAACGAGTCCGCGCCGGCGGTGGTGGAAGAACTCCATCGCGAGTACCTCCGCGCGGGTGCACAGATTATCGAAACGAACACATTCGGCGCCAATTTTTTCAGACTTTGCGAGCACGGTTTCGAGAAACGTGTACGGGAAATCAACCGCGAAGGTGCGCGGATCGCAAAGCGAGCGGCGGGCGAGCGGGCGTTTGTAGCCGGCTCGATGGGACCGCTCAATCGCGTCATCGAACCGATCGGGACGCTCACATTGAGCGACGCCAGACACGCTTTCACGGAACAGGCACAAGGACTTCTCGATGGAGAAGTCGACTGCTTCATAATCGAGACAATCTCAAGTCTGGCAGAGATTCGCGAGGCAATTCGTGCCGTCCGTGCTCTGTGCGATTTGCCCATCGTTGCCTCGATGACGTTTACGGAGGATGGCAAGACGCTTGTCGGAGACAAGCCGGCGGAAGTACGCCGCTTTTTGACGGACCTGGGTGCGGAAATCATCGGCGCGAATTGCTCGGTGGGACCGCAAGCAATGCTCGATGTCATCGAGCGACTGGCGGCCGGGAATTCGGTTCCAATCGCGGCGCAGCCCAATGCGGGCACCCCGCGTATTGTCGGCGGCCGGTATATCTATCTTGCGTCGCCGCAGTACTTCGCAGAGTATGCGCGCCGATTCGTGGAAGCCGGAGCGTCCATCGTGGGCGGATGTTGCGGCACGACGGCGGAGCACATCCGCGCAATGGCCGAAGCGATCAAGGGAGTGAAACGCGGATCGGCAACGAACATCAGCGCGCGCGACGTGGACGAAGAGCACGAAACCGAAACGGCGCGGCGCACATCGATTCAGAGCGACTTTCGCGCGAATCTCGGCAAGCGATTTTTGGTTTCGGTGGAAATCGATCCACCGCGCAGCATCAATCCCGAGCCCTTTGTGCGAAGCGCGGCGTTCCTGAAGGCGAACGGCGCGGACCTGATTAACGTGGCAGACTCGCCGCTGGCGCGATCCAGAATGAGTGCTTTGGCGATGGCACACCTGATTCGTCGTGACGCGGGGGTTGAGGTTCTGCTTCACGTCTCCTGCCGCGATCGCAACGCCATCGCTTTACAGTCGGAATTGCTTGGCGCGCATGTGCTCGGAGTGCAGAATATACTCGCCGTGACCGGCGATCCGACATCGGTCGGAGATTATCCGTTTGCGAAGAGCGTTTTTGAACTCGATTCCATTGGCCTGACGAAATTGATCAGCCAGTTGAACAACTCGTCGGATTTGACCGGGCGGAAGATGGAGGAGCCGACGAGTTTCCTCGTCGGCGTCGGCGTGAATCCGACGGCGACGGATATGCCGTTGGAGCTGGATCGATTTCGACGGAAGATCGATGCCGGTGCGCAATTCGCCTTTACTCAGCCGTTGTTCGACGCAAACACGCTGACGAAGTTTCTGCAGTCTGTCTCAAAGTTCTGCAGGATCCCGATATTCGTCGGCATTCTCCCCTTGCGCTCGGCGAAGCATGCAGAGTTCATTCATAACGAAATTCCCGACATGTTCGTCCCCGAGCCTGTGCGTGAAGCAATGCGGAAATCGGGAACCGAAGGATCGAGGATCGGCGTAGAGCTGTCGAGAAAACTGCTGCTGGAGTCCCGCCCGCTCGTGCAAGGCGCCTACCTGATGCCCCCGTTTAACAAGTTCGAAATGGCCGCGGACGTGATCAGTGCGCTTGACTCGCGGGAGCTCGGAGCCAGTTGAGACCGGCCGGGTAAAGATTCATCTCGATCCGGGAAGGCACAACAGAAAAGCAACCCCTTTCGGAGTTGCTCTGGTTGCTGACAAAGGCCCGAGCCGTGTTGGCTGCTTGCAGCCGACCGCCGGGCGGATCACGATCGAGAGCTCGTGAGTGCTCGCGTGGCGAATTGAGAGTCACTTCGCGGCTCCCAAGACAGGCCCCCCCAAAATCGATGGAGTTTGTCAATAGTAGCAACCCCTTTCGGAGTTGCTTTTCCACATCATTGGGACTTAATTCTCGTCTCAGGCGTAGGCCGGAATTCCCGTCAGATCATGTCCGATGACGAGCGTATGAATGTCGTACGTTCCTTCATACGTGTTGACCGATTCGAGATTGTTCATATGGCGAAACGTGTTGTACTCGTTCGAGATTCCGTTAGCGCCAAGAACGTCGCGGCCAACGCGGGCGATTTCCAGAGCCGTGCCGACATTGTTCCGCTTTGCCATTGAAACCTGCGCGGGAGTGAACTTGTCTTCCGCTTTCAATTGACCTAGTCGATATACGAGTAGCTGGCCTTTTGTGATCTCGGTAGCCATCCAAACGAGCTTGTTTTGAACGAGCTGGAAACTTGCGATGGGTTTGTCAAACTGAATGCGTGAGAGACTGTATTTCAGAACTTCATCGAAGACGGCCATCGCGGCGCCCATGGCTCCCCATGCAATGCCGTATCGGGCCTGCGTCAGGCATGACAAGGGCCCTTTCAGGCCTTTGACGCCCGGCAGGAGATTCTCCTTGGGTATCTCAACATCCTGCAGGATCAGATCGGAAGTGACGCTCGCGCGCAGCGAGAACTTATTCTTGATTTCGGGAGCGGAAAAGCCCGGCCGGTCGGTCTCAACAATGAAGCCGCGTACTTCGCCGTCGAGTTTGCCCCAGATGATTGCAACATCGGAGATGGTTCCGTTCGTAATCCACGCCTTGCTGCCATTTAGAATGTAGCTATTGCCTTTTTCCACGGCGCGCGTCAGCATGCCGCCCGGATTACTTCCGAAGTCGGGCTCGGTCAGCCCGAAGCAACCGATCTTCTCGACGCGGGCGAGTTTCGGCAGCCAATAGTCCTTTTGTTTGTCTGTGCCATAGGCGAAGATAGGATACATCACCAGACTTGTTTGCACGGAGACGAAGGAGCGAAAACCGGAATCCCCGCGTTCCAATTCCTGATTGATGAGTCCGTATGCGATTGCTCCCAAGTCGGCGCAACCGTACTTCTCAGGATAGGGCGCACCAATCAAACCGAGTTCAGCGGCCTTCGACAGCAGCTCGCGAGGGAATCTCGCATCGATCACGCACTGTTGAATGATCGGAATGAGATTCTCTTCGATGAAATCCCGTACGGTCTGTTGAATCAGCCGCTCCTCTTCGGTCAGCAGGTCGGCGAATTTGTAGTAGTCCAACCCATCAAATGCCACGATGAACTCCTCAGTTTATATAACCCCGAAAGATACCGATTCCGGTACAGAAATGCAATCCGTGGAACAGAGCGGGTGGCATCCCTTTGCCGGGATTTCCGGCGTAGCTGGAGGCCTGTCGTTGCGCAGCGACGGCGGGATGTCCTGGGATGGTGCGGACCCGGCGCAAATCATTGCCCATCGGGAGGCGTACTTTCAATCCGCGAGTCTAAACATTCGTTCATCTGCTTGGACCGACCAAGTTCATGGTGCCTCCGTCCACCTCGTAACTGCCTCCGATCATGGGCGAGGCGCTGTCACTCCTTCGGATAGAATTCCTGCAACGGATGCGTTGATCGCCGCCGACACGGGAACGATGCTATGCACGCTGCATGCGGACTGTGCGCCCGTGTATTACTACGCACCGGACGCGCGTTTGATTGGTCTCGCACATTGCGGATGGCGGGGCACTCTCCAGGGACTCGCCGGCAAGATGATGCGGGAAATGACCGCTCGCGGCGCCGATGCGAAAGCGATTCATGTCGCCATCGGACCGACCATCTCCACCGCGCGATATGAGTTCGGTGAAGTGAGCGCAAGACAGTTTCAATCGAGATTTGGGGCCCAGGTCATCATGACGGCAGGAGGCAAGCTCCATCTCGATCTGGTTGCCGCTCTCATCACCGATCTGCTCGAAAATGGACTCGACCCTGAGAAGATTCCACCGCGTCCTCCTTGCACATTTGATGATACGCGATTCGCTTCGTTTCGCCGGGATGGATCACCGACGCGCAGTATGGTCGCATGGCTATCGTTGACGCCCACGAACTGAGGCGTTCCGTTGCCCAAAAAGAGAGTAGCGCGAAGCTCAATGCTTCGCGCTACTTCTTTTACGCTTCACTCGCGGCCAATGAACTGAGAGCCGCGGATCAGGCAGTTAGACGAGTCCCTGATCCATCATCGCGTTGGCGACTTTCAGGAATCCGGCGATATTCGCGCCGTTCACATAGTGGCCCGGCGTGCCGCAATGATCCGCGGCTTCAATGCAGGCCGTGTGAATATTCTTCATGATCTGGTGCAGGCGTTGATCAACTTCCTCTCTGGGCCAACTTAGCCGCATCGAATTCTGTGCCATCTCAAGTCCGCTGGTCGCAACACCACCGGCATTGGCGGCCTTGCCCGGACCGTAAAGAATCTTCTTCTCTAAGAAGACCTCGATGCCATCCGGAGTCGTCGGCATGTTCGCACCTTCGGACACGACATACACGCCATTCTTCACAAGGTTCCTGGCGTCGTTGCCGTTGATCTCGTTTTGAGTCGCACTCGGGAATGCGCAGTCCGCCTTGTGATTCCAGAGCGGATTGTAATCGAGTTTTGGATCGATCGGAACGTACGTCGCGCTCTTGAACTTGTTGGCGTACTCTTGAATGCGGCCGCGACGATTGTTCTTCAGATCCATTACGAAGGCCAGCTTTTGCATGTCGATGCCTTCGGGATCGTAGATGTAGCCGTTTGAATCGGAGAGTGTAACTGCGACACCGCCGAGATGGTTGATTTTCTCAACCGTGTACTGCGCAACGTTGCCGGATCCGGACACGAGGCACGTCTTGTTCTGCACTGTCTGCCCCTTGGTGGCGAGCATCTCAGCGGCAAAGTACACAGCACCGTAACCCGTTGCCTCAGGACGAATCAATGAGCCTCCCCAGCCGAGCCCCTTGCCGGTGAAAACGCCAGTGAACTCATTGCGGAGTTTACGGTACATACCGAACAAATACCCGATTTCGCGACCGCCCACTCCGATGTCGCCGGCCGGGACGTCGGTATCGGAACCGATGTGGCGAAACAGCTCTGCCATGAAGCTTTGGCAAAAGCGCATGACTTCATCATCACTCTTGCCTTTAGGATCGAAATCTGAGCCTCCCTTGCCGCCACCCATTGGAAGCGTCGTGAGGCTGTTCTTAAAGACCTGCTCGAACGCCAGGAACTTGAGAATGCCGAGGTTCACGGTGGGGTGAAACCTCAGGCCACCTTTGTACGGCCCGATGGCGCTGTTCATCTCAATGCGGAAGCCGCGATTGACATGGACTTCGCCTCGATCATCCATCCACGGCACACGGAACATGAGCACACGCTCGGGTTCCACAATGCGCTCCATTATCTTGAACTTCCGATACTCGGGGTGTTTTTCTATGACCAGGGCCACAGAGCTGACGACCTCGTGCACCGCTTGGTGGAATTCAGTCTCGGTCGGGTTCTTGGCCTTGACGATGGCCATCATATCGTCTACATAGGAAGACTTCTTCCTGGAGTCGGAAACAACGCTGGACATGAGGAATTTCCTTTG
>CAZGVT010000006.1:0-8906 GCA_964529255.1 uncultured Alphaproteobacteria bacterium
GTGGATGTGCGGTGGAGTGCACTCAGAAACGGAGGACGAAATTTGACCCAACTGGATGGCGCAAGGTTTTTCATTGATGACCAAGAGAAGGATATCGTCTTTGCACGGGTTGGCCAAGCAGGCATCAGTCCCCGCCAGTTCAGTCCCCTTGTCTATCGCAGCCACACGGCGGACACAGTCCTTATCAG
The DNA here is from genome assembly GCA_964529255.1 of uncultured Alphaproteobacteria bacterium. Classification (GTDB taxonomy): domain Bacteria; phylum Electryoneota; class RPQS01; order RPQS01; family RPQS01; genus CAZVXJ01. The sequence goes on from CAZGVT010000006.1 coordinate 189, forward strand.
ATTCGCCGGACTTGTAGTGGATAGCGGGGATTGTGTGGATCGTAAGCACGTAGTCTGCCGGAACTCGCAGGATCTCATCGCCAAGCCTTGCCCGCTGGAGGCGCCGCCTGCGCCGGAGTCCTGCGAGTTCGCCAGTTGCAGAAGCAATGCGGGTGGTGACTGCCACTGCTTTGACGCAATCGAAGGGATTTGCGAGTTCTTATGGCATGAATGGCAATCAGACGATCGCCCGTGCAAGCTGGTGTTCTGGGTTGACACATGCGAGCGTCACGTTTTTTGCCCGCCAGAAGCGACATGTCTTGCAGATTATACAGATCCGGAGCTGCCGCCGCTGCCGCCAGGGGAAATGGTTGACGTTGTAGTGGAGTTCATCGGCTGCGGCTGTTACTACTGAAGTCGGACTGGCCGGTGGTCAATCAACCATTTCAATGCAGATTCCAGTGCATAGGCCGCCAGCCAAGTATGCCCCTGGCTCGCGCACTAGGATCGTGTACGACCTTGCCTTTTGTGGAGGATCCTCTTGAAAGTGCATGCACGTTGCTCCGGATACCGATAGCGAGATCGGCACTTCGCGATGTGCCAAAATCGGCGTTACTTGGAACTGTCTAATCACAGTCGCCTGCCCACCTCCTCCGCCAGTGACGGCCTATCATGAGTCCGAAAGAACAGGCGGAGTGTTCGGAACTGCTTCAGCTACGAAACGTGAGTGTTGGTAGTTCGCCCAGTCTACGTCGTACTGGGTGAGATGAACTGCCACCCATGACTCTGTGGAATCGGTCCCCGTAGATTCAAGGGAGTGGTCGGCATACTTGTTACATTATCACGAAAGGAGGCGGCGATGAGGGCTTTGCAAGCTGTTCTGGTAAGTCTGATCGTACTGCTGTTGGCCGCAAACGGGGCAGCGGAAATCCCGCATCAGATCAATTACCAGGGATTCCTGGCGGACAACCTTGAGAATCCGATCACGGGGGATCGCGCGATGGTATTCAGAATCTTCGCTGCGGAGAGCGGCGGAACTCCGATCTGGACCGAGACTCACGCGGTGGTGTCAGTATTAGACGGAGAGTTTGACGTACTGCTGGGAAGTATCAATGCCATTCCCGAAGCCGTCTTTGATGACACCTTGCGCTGGCTCGAAGTGGCGATTGGAGGTGAAACAATGACTCCGCGCGAGCGCTTTGTCAGTGTGCCGTACTCTTACCGTTCGAGTGTCGCTGATAGCGTCCGGTTTGCAGGCAATTTCTTTGACAGTCTTCACGCCGAGGACGCCCCGTGGCTCCGTGACAATGTGACATTCGTAGAGGGCCCTAACGTACAAATTGAACAGACAGGCAACGCTATCGTGATTGGTGCAGTTGCCGCAGCCGGAGACGATGACTGGACTGGTATGGGGCCTGGTGCCAGTTTCATGCGTGCGTTCGACACGGCGGACAAAATCGGCATAGGCCAGGTGGCTGCCATCAGTGGTGCCAAGGTGGAGATTCTCGATCCCACGGTCCCGGGTATGAGAGTAGACATCATTTCCCCAACGCTTGGAGGCACAGACGGAGTTGAAGTGACCACGCCCGGGGACGACGGATTGTTTGTCAATAGCGCAGGTGACGATGGAGTATACGTTGATCTACCAGGGGACGACGGATTGTTCGTCAATGGTGCAGGTGACGATGGAGTTTTCGTCACAAGTGCTGCCGGTGACGGCGTGGAGATCTTGGGTGCCGGAATCGACGGTATCTTAGTAAACGGTGTAATTGCCGACGATGGAATCGAAATACTAGGAACACTCATCCCACCAACCGGACCCGCTGACGACGGTGTTGCCATCAGCTACCCAGGTGATGACGGTGTCTACGTCGAAGGTGCTGCCGGTGATGGCGTGGAGATTTTAGGCGCCGGAATCGACGGTATCTTAGTAAACGGTGTAATCGCCGACGATGGAATCGAAGTACGAGGATCACTATTCCCACCAACAGGACCCGCTGACGACGGTGTTGCCATCAGCTACCCAGGTGATGACGGTGTCTACGTCGAAGGTGCTGCCGGTGATGGCGTTGACGCCACATCTTGGGGTGCTGATGGAGTTCACGGGAGATCGGTAACGGCAAATCCTGCGAATGCGGGAGTTCACGCGGAAGGAAATGGTGACAGATTTCAAGCCGCCGCATTGGAGATCGACAACGGCGCCATTACGGTTAGCGGAGCCAGTAGACCCGCGGGGTTCTGGCAAGTGCCGTGCACGGACACTTGTGAAACGGACTTCTGGGAGTGTCCGCAATGCGATCACCGTCACCGGATGGCAGTCTATGGTGAAACAGTAGTGTACAACGACCTCATCCGGCCTGAAAGCATTATTCTGCTGACCGTGCAGGGAGGAGTACATTGCTTTGCTGAGGTGATTTCGGTAGCACAAGGATCAGCGTGGATCAGGCAGACCTCTGTCTGTTGGCCGCCCGCAGGATGTGGCCAAGTCAACTATCTCATCATCAATCCACAATGAGCCCTCAGGGGATAACAAGGAGATGCTCATGAATCACCTGAGGTCTGCACCGTTCTGGCACGGCAGAAGACTGGCCATGTGGAGTGTCGGATTCGCATGCGGTGCCACGGCCCTGATCGCTCTGGCGCTTCTGCAAACCTCCTCCAACTATCGAATCCCGCGCAACGTGAATGATGCTGGCGGGCGGCGGGCCACATCCGCGAGTTATCGTCTGATCAGCTCCATCGGGCAGCCGATTCCCGCGACGCGCTCTGAGAGTACAAGCTATCGACTCCGTTCGGGATTTCTTGGTGTGCCGTTGCCGTTCTCATCTGCCGATCAACCCAATGGCAACTGCTCTACAGCTGTTGTAATCACTTCACTGCCGTTTGTTGACACGGGCGAGTTTGATTCAACCAACGACTGTTCGGGCGCGCCTAACTATGACGTCTTCTACAAGTTCACGCCGACTGCCGCTGTTGCGTACTCTATATCGCTGTGCGGCGGATCAGCAAATCAGACTGTACGCTTTCGGATTTCCGAGGAATGCTGCCCGGGTGGGGCACAATACAGCGGCGGTGATTGCATTAATGAACCGGGCGCATGTGCTGTGGTCACGCTCAACAGTGGAGTCACCTATTACGTTGAGTGCGGTACGCAAGCCCTCGCGGACACGAACAGGTACGTTTTCAAGTTCGCTCTGTTTGACGCTCCGGCTGAGATGACTATCCAGACTGCTTCGCCCAACAGCGTTATGCTCCGCTGGCTACCAGTGCCCTGTGCGAACTCCTATGAAATTCATTGGTCAACCGATGGTGAAACCTTCACTTCTTCAGGCATTACGACCGGAGAGACTCAGTACTTGCACATCATTGGAAACGACCAAAAGCGGTTCTTTAGAGTTTCAGCGTTAACAGAGTAAGGCAATTAGAGTGTTATTCGTACAAGGCACTGAACAGGTCCACTGACAGTTCAAACAACCAAAACTCTGACGCTCGATCGCGGACATGTTGCCTGCCTCCAGACCACTCGACCTTACTACTCGACCTTTCGGGCCGCCAATTGGCGGCCCGGTTGGCGTATTTGAGAATCATGATGGCGCATCTTGCTTTTTGCCGCATGATGAGCTATTATTAGCCCATGATGCGAAAGAGGCCCCGGATTGCAGCGGTAACCCTTATAATTTCTTTACTTGCGATGTCGGCAGCTGCCGCCGACTCGTGGCAGGAACTGCTCGTGCTCTCGGACAGCCTGTTCGCCGTTAATCAGGGGGACTCCGCACGGGTACTGGCCGAGTCTGCCTTGCGACTGGCGTCCACGGACAGCAGCGCGGCGTCATGCTGGCATCGCATCGGCATGTGCTATCGCTGGCGAAGTGATCTCTCTGCCGCAGACTCGTGCCTGTCGCGAGCACTCGAAATTCGCGAGCACACGTGCGGGCCGGAGGATCCGCGCACCGGCGCCACGCTGCACGAACTCGCCTGGGTCTACAAACTGCAAGGCCGGCTGAACGAATCGGAGACAGCCTTCCGGCGCGCGCTGGCCATTCGTGAAGCCTGTTACGGCGATTGCAGCGATCCAGTCGTTCGCACGCTGGAGCAGTTCGGCGAGCTGCTGCAGTGGTTAGGCAAGCCTCAGGAGGCGATAGGCTGCTTCCGTCAGGTTGCGGAGAGTTACGAAAGTCAGCCACGATTGCTTGGCACCGCCTTCGGGCGGTGCTACGAGTTTCTGGGGTTTCTGCTGCGCGATCAGGGGAAATTCGAGGAAGCCGTGATCTCTCACCGCAAGGCGTACGATTACTATACGCGGTTCGCCCCAGAGCACGTGGCCGCCCGCGCGAATTGCCTGAACAGCCTGGCCGTATTGTGCAACGTGTACAGCCGTTACGAAGCGGCCGAATCCGCCGCCCGTCAAGCGCTGGAATTGCTGGCGACCATTCCACCCAATTCGCATGTCCACCCTCCCATGGTGGCCGCGAATCTGGGGAATACACTCGTGCGGCTCGGAAAGTTCGATGAAGCGGAAGAAGCACTGACTCGTCAAATCGAGTGTCAGGACAGCATTTACTTCCGCTGGCACGTATATCTGTTGGATGCTCTGGCGCAGGTGCACGAGCGGCGCGGGGAATTGGAAAAAGCGCTCGACTGCCGTCAACGCGCCGTCGCGGTCATGGACGCGCATCCGGAAGCGGGCGCCGCCGCCATCGAGCCCTTGAACGAGCTGACGCAATTCTGCCTTGTAAACGGATTCTACGATCAGGCACTCGAGTCGGCGAACAGGGCCGTGCAACTTTGCGGCGGAGTTCCCTCAGACTTTTATCCCCGCAGCGCAGAGAGTCTTTTACAACTGGCGGAAGCGCATTCGCACGTGGGCCGCACCCCCGCAGCAGACTCGCTGCTGGTTCTGGTCAAGACAATGCAAGACTCCGCCCTCGTGACTGCTCATCCCCGTCACGCGGAATTCATCTCGCGCCGGGCGAGGCTTGAAGCACGACTGCACCACATCGATCGGGCGGCAGAAAGCGCATACGAAGCGCTGGAATGCGCAGAGCGCGCCTACGGTAACACTCATCCGGAGCTGGCTCATTACCTGCAACTCTGCTCCGCCATCGAAGCGCATCGCGAAAATCCACACGCCGCCGCCGAATTGGCCCGTCAAGCCTACGATCTCCGCTTCACGGCATTCATGGACGGGGTGGGCGTGTTGCCGGAGCCCGACGCTCTGACATTCGGCAGTCGGTTCAGGGAAGCCACATCGCAGCTTCTGTCCGTGTTGATGGATCAACTTGAACGGGACTCAAGCAAATCGCGGGAGATTGCCGCGCTGATCAACAACTCCAAATCCCGCGTGCTGGACGAATTCATGAACCGCAACCGGGTTTCACGGACAACAACGGATACTGCACTCGTAGCATTGGAGGATTCACTCCGTATCGCGCGATTCCAATTTGCCAATCTGCTGGTGCGCGCACACTCACAGACAGATGCCTCGAAGTACGGCAGCGACCTTGACATCGCTCGCAAGCGACGCAACCACTTTGAAGCCGAAGTCGGACGGCAAAGCAAACAACTTCGTACTGAACCACACATTGGTCAGGTGAATCCTGCGCAGATTGCGGCGGGGTTGCCGGACTCATCCGCCCTGGTTGAGTTTGCAAAATATCGCCGCGTCCAGGTGACCGGCGAGGACGAAGATCGCTACGCGGCGGTCGTGGTCACAACGAACGGACACATTCAGGTTTTCCCGCTGGGATCCGCGGCACGGATAGACTCCGCTGTCGTCAAGTACCGGCGGCAAGTAGAGCGAGTAGATGATCTTCGGCCGCGTCAGTACCACACGTGTGCCGGGCGACTCTACGATCTGGTGTGGAAGCCGATTGCACAGGCAATCGGAAGCGCACACTTGGTATACATTGTCCCGGATGGATCGCTGCACCGGGTCTCGTTTGCCGGTTTGCCGACGTCGGATGAGCAGTATCTCATCGAACGCCACGCCGTTCATTATCTCGCCACCGGCCGCGACTTAGTTCGAAACAATGTTCCGGGACGCGCAACCGAAGGCTTGGCGATCTTCGCCGACCCGGATTTTGACGCGATGGCTTCCTCACGGCTCGCCGCTAACGGGCGATCCAACGGAAACGCAGATTCCAATGCCGCAGCGAATGGACTGTCGGCGATGACCATGCGATCGAGATTGTTCGGCCCGCCGCTGAAACGCTTGCCCGGAACCCGAGTCGAAGCAGAGGCCGTGCACGGCCAGTGGAAAGTGAGTTCGGAGGAGCCGGTACGTGAGTTCTACGGCGAATTTGCGACGGAAGATGCGTTGAAGGCCTGCGCCGGCGGATGCCGCGTGCTTTATCTTGCGACTCACGGGTTCAGTTCGACTGTCGGCGGAGAGCAATCCAGCCCGGCTTCTCCATGGCCTCATTACATTGAACCGGAGAGTTATGCCAACGGCTTGTGCCTCGCCGGGGCAAATCGCCTTGCAGTTGATTCAATTGCTAATGGGCTGGAAGACGGGATGCTGACCATGGAGGAAGTTGCGGCGATGGACCTTGCCGGAACGGATTTTGTGATCCTGTCCGCTTGCGAATCGGGACTTGGAGATATCGAGTCCGGGGAAGGTGTGCTTGGATTGCGGAGGGCGTTTCAACTTGCCGGAGCGCGCTCCGTGATCAGCGCGCTTTGGCAGCTTGATGACCGAACGACAGCCGAGTTTATGGCGGAACTCTTTGCCAGAGGCCAGAGCACTATTGCGGACGCCCTGCGGGCGGCGGCAATTCGGCGATTGACGGATATGCGAAAGAGGCAGATCAAAGATCATCCATTCCTATGGGCCGGACTCGTCGTCTCCGGTGAAAGAGCGGCACAGGCTGAAAAGTTTGTCCGCGAATCGCGGCGGGCACATGAGTAAACTGGCCGCTCCGCCGGATTATCGCGAGCTGCTCGCCTTGGCCAAGCAAGCGGATGAGTGTGCGCGGAATATGCTCTGCACTCACATTCGATCCCATTTGTGGCCGATACTGTGTTTGCAATTGTCGGGCTGGCAGCGGCATGAGCTGGAAGATATTCTGCAGTCAACGCTGCTCACGTTCTGCGAACGATTGCACAAGATCAGCGACTCGCCCCTGAGCTATGCCTACATGATCATGCGCAACAAGATCGGCAACGCGCTGCATCCTCCCGTCTCTCCCGGAAGGTTACCCCAGGAGGGCCTTGCCTATGTTTCGGAAAAGCGGGAGTGTGCTTCGCTTGAAGCGGCGGCGGATGAATCCGCCGATCCGGAAGTCCGCGCCGTGCATGCAGAGACCGTGGAGCGTTTGGTGCGCGCGCTTGCCACGCTGCAGTCGTTCTGTCGCATTGTGTTCGCCGGTTTGGTTACCGGGCACTCCTTAAAGGAAATCTGGGACGATCTTCGCCGCGCAAATCCCAATCTCAAGCGGGGGACTTTCGACAAGCGCGTGTTTGCGTGCAGGCGTAGACTGCGCGAGATGATTAGCGGCGAGAAATGAGCGACAAGTTCACGAATTCCGGAGCGTGCATCAACCCCGAGCTTGGTGTTCTCCTCAGCGCATATGAGTTGGGAGGATTGAGCGCTCAGGAGGAGCGGCAGTTTGAGTCGCATCTTGAAGCGTGCGCCCATTGTCGGGCCGAAATGGAGGCGATGATTCCGATCCTCTCGTCGCTTTCCGCGGGCCGGAGCGAACTGATGGACCGACTTCGTGCCGCGAAGTACGACTACAGTTCACAGTTGGAAGAACTTGCGGGCGAAAGATCCGGCGGCCCGGCCGTCACGGCCCGCCACACGGCGGCAAGGGGGAATGCCCGCGGCAATGGATGGCGAATCTTCGGGCCCAATCCTGTTGCGGTTACGGTTGCATTTGCCGTGCTGATATTCATGTATGTTGCAGCCGATCTGCACACTTATCGAATCACCGATGACATAAGTCACGAGTCCCCGCCGGTATTGCCCGGGGATCCGGCAGGCCTACAGGATGAAAAGCCGGCAGTCCGCACGATTACGAATGCCGCGCTGCTGGCATTGGTTACGCGGGATCCGCTGCCGTTCTTCCCGGTAACAGCTCGCGGTGATGTGATGTCCGCGACTGAAGACGCATTCAGACTGGCGATGCAGCCCTACAGTGCGGGTGATTATCAGATGGCTTCCCGGTTGCTCTCGGAATTCGTACGCACCCATCCCATTCACGATCGCGGCCGGCTGTATCTTGGCGTCACGGCGTATTTGGCCGGTGACTACACCGAGGCGCTGCAACACCTTCGCGCGGCCGGTAACCTTTCCGACTTGCGATCCGATCAAGCCGGCTGGTATGCCGCAAACGCATGGCTTGCGATAGGTCAGATCGATTCAGCGCGCCGGCTCTTGGGAGAGATTTCGAGAGGTGGTGGAGAGTACTCCGCCGATGCCGCGACAATGATCGTTGGCATCGCTGCCGTCTCGAGTGAAGAAGGACGGTAGCTGCTGAGGCCGGGTTCGCCCGCTGAAGGTACGCCGAGGTTTGTGCTTGAGGCATCGAATCCGCGCGCTCACTCTGCCGTTGCGGATCAGTCGTCGAAATTCCGGATGGTGAATTGAAAGAGGCTGCCCCATACTTTTGGGACAGCCTCAGACTATTGACAAACCCCATCGAATCTTGAAGGGCCTGTCGTGGAAGCCGCGAGGTGACTCTCAATTCGCCACGCGAGTACTCGCGAGTTCTTGAACGTGATCGGTCCGGCGGTCGGCTG
>CAZGVT010000006.1:9006-11974 GCA_964529255.1 uncultured Alphaproteobacteria bacterium
TGCAAGCAGCCAACACGGCCCGGGGCTCGTCTTGGAAGCCGCGAAGTGACTCTCAGTTCGCCACGCGAGTACTCGCGAGTTCTTGAACGTGATCGGTCCGGCGGTCGGCTGCAAGCAGCCAACACGGCCCGGGGCTCGTCTTGGAAGCCGCGAAGTGACTCTCACAGTTCGCCACGCGAGTACTCGCGAGTTCTTGAACGTGATCGGCCTGGCGGTCGGCTGCAAGCAGCCAACACGGCGCGGGGCTCGTCAGCAACCTGAGGCTGCCCCATACTTTTGGGACAGCCTCGTTGCTTTGACGTGAAAGCTACACGAGCGGCCTCGGGTTGATCATGATTGCCTTACGCCCAATTTCGAAATCATCAGGGCTCACCTACCACCTGTTAATACTCGACTTACAGGAGGCGAATTGCTGATCCGCTTTTCTATAGGTTCGTCTGGTGATAGGTGAAGTTCTTACGTGAAGATATTCCCTAAATTCCAGATTGACAGAACTTGTTGGCACAGTCGTCCACGAGGCAACCCCCGAAGGTCTTGCTTTGTAGAAACAAGTATTGTACTTTATTGGAGATCTGGGTGAATTATTTGAATCACAGGAGTTATTGAAGTTTGGCTGACGCTGTAATTAAATGTGGCGTTTACAAGTGGTTACTTGTCGTAATCGCGTTGGGCATGCTCCTTACCGTGGAAACTGTACATGGTCGCAGTGTGCCGCTCCAGCTCTCCGCCATTCCAGCGGATGATGATCTTCGTACGATGCCATGGGACTCGGCGCTTGTCTACCTAACTCGTCAGTTTAAAACTGCATTGGCTGCAGACTCCTGCTCTCGAGCTTCCATGGTGGCCCAACTTAGACTCAGCCAACTTTATTGGGAATATGGACGCTACGATATCGCAGAACCGGAATACATGAATTTAGCTAAGCGATGTCGTCGATGCCTGAGTCCCGCCGACACGTTGAGAATTCAGGCCCTGTTTGGAATTGGCGCGATGTACGCGGACGTGGGATTCTACGATATTGCCAAGGGAGATTCCTATCTGCGCGAGGCGCTCAGGGCGTGTGACGAATCTCCCTGGTGCACGGATTACAGACGCGCGCTGATACTTCGCCAAACAGCATTGGCAATCGGTTTCCGGGGAGATCCGGCAGCCACGGAATTACTACAAGCATCGCTGCAGTTATTCGAGCAGTTGGACAATGACGATAGCACCGAGGTGGCCAGGAGCTTGTGGTTTCTGCGAAAGTCGTTCTGGGAGAGCCAAAGATTCGATAAAGCCAGTGTGATTTTGCAGCGGCTGCTTCGTTTGTCAGAAACAAAACCAGAATTAGCAGAGCCTCCGCGAGGGCTGCTACTCAGTGCGTATGGCGAGGAACTTCATAGCCAAGGCGACGATGCAAGTGCGGTCCAGTCGCTGCTGAAAGCACTGCCTTTACTGGAGCTGAACCAGCAAGCAAATAGTTGCCGGGTAGCCCGCACTTGCGGGTTGATTGCTGAATGCCTTAACGATATGGGACGCTTTAAAGAAGCTGAACCGTACTACGTTCGTGCTGTCACAACTTATCAGAGTTGTGGTGAGGTTAATCCACCATACTTCTTTGTCTCAGCCTCAACTGCTTTGGGCAACGCGTACCTGGAACACGGTCGATTGACAGATGCCCAGAGGGTACTGACGGCTGCTTATGAGATTGCCAAGGATTCGTTGGGGCGACATGAGGATGCTCACGCTTACCTGCTGCTTGCACTTGCCCAGGTCTTCGATCTCACAGATGACTTGGTCAAAGCCGAGTCGTTCTATACGCACGCCCTTGCGATAGCCGAGCAGATTCACATCCCAGTAGATCCTCGGATCGCCACTTTTCTTGAACCGCTGGCAGAGTTTTACGAAGTAACGGGTCGGCCATTGTACGCACTGCCGATGCAGGCGCGAGCGCTCAGACTTCGAGAAAACAGCTTGGGGCCTGAGCATCCCCTGGTTGCGGAGAGCCTGCACCGGATATCATTCATGATTCGTAAGCGGCAAGGTACCGCTGAATTCAGCGCGGAGGAAATCGACCGCGCGATCTGGAGGCAGGGTCATGCGTGGGATATTCAGCTGGAACATGTTAAGAACGCAATCGCACTCCTCCCCGAAGAAAAACTGATGCAACTTTCAGAGCGGCTTCAGGAAGAAGCGGCCCATGCCTACTCTATGCTGGTTGATGAGGCTGATGATAGCGAAACGCTGCCCTGGGTGCAAAGGGTGGTGTCGGCCAGCAAGGCCCGGATATGGGATACTATTTGTGAGCAGCAACAAATCCTTGCAAATGAGGATGATCCAACTCTGATTGCATTAAATGACTCTCTACGAGCGATCCGCACACAGTTGGCACGCGCTTACGTGTATGGGTCCAGCTGGTCGGACTGGAATGCGAATGGTCAGCTACTGGCTCAACTCGTTAGAGAAAAGGCCCGCCTTAATGATGAAATCAGTCTCCGCAGTCAATCGTACCTGAAACAAAACTGGCGATTCGATCCGCAAGCTTTCTTTATCTCTTCTGTGATGCCGCGCAATTCTGTACTGGTCGATTTTGTCCGCTATGAACATGATCTTTCACTACGAGAAACCGAGACTCGGTATCTTGCGCTCGTAGTCAAGTCAGATAGTTCAGCGACGATTGTGCCGTTGGGCAGCGGTGAGCAAATTGACAATCTGGTAAAACGCTACCATCGCGAGTTCTCGGATCCACATGAATTGGACCTTGCAGAATTCCACACGATAGCGCGTGAGCTCTGCCGGGTCGTTTGGAACCCGATTGCCGACCTGTGCACCACGGCGGAAACGGTGTTTGTTGGCCCCGATGGGCTGTTAAATGCGATTTCATTTGAAACAATGCTCGACAGCCAGAATCGTTACTTAGCTGAGAGCTATGTCTTCCATTACGTCACGAGCGGGCGTGAACTTTATCGAATGATGTCGGAAGAATACG
>CAZGVT010000006.1:11984-13930 GCA_964529255.1 uncultured Alphaproteobacteria bacterium
GGGCGATCCGGATTACGATTCATTTGGCTATGAAACTGATCTACCCGTGTTGGCTGGTAGCACGGCGAATACAGACTCCTTGCGAGCCACGATGGCGGTGCACAGCCGCGCAGTTCAGCGTGGGATGTCAGGCACTCGGTGGTCGTCCCTGCCTTCACGCGGAGGAGACGCTACAGCAACCGCAACTTGGTGGACAACCCATACTGGTGAGCAGGCGCTCTGTTTGACGGGTGTTCAGGCATCGGAGGGTAACCTGAAGCGTCATAGCCAAAACCGGCGCGTCCTCTATCTATCAACCCATGGTTACTCGCTTGCTGCCGTTGCGGAATCGGCGAAGAATGTCGCGGCAGTTTTGCCGGATGATCACGCCCAAATAATTGCCGGCAATCCGCTGCTGACATGCGGAGTGGTACTGGCTGGTGCAAATGTGATCGCAGACACAACGAAAGCCGTGGATTGGAAAGAGGACGGCATCGTCACGGCGGAAGAAGTAGCCGCACTTGACCTGCATAACACGGACTTGGTTGTGCTGGCGGCCTGTGAGACAGCCAGTGGGACTGTCGTTAACGGTGAAGGCGTGTATTCTCTGAGGCGGGCTTTCGAACTGGCAGGAGCGCGAACGGTTATTAGCTCGCTCTGGTCAGTAAACGACGGAACGGCAAAGGACCTCATGGTTGCCACGCTCGCGGCGGATTCGCTGACTATTCCGTACGCGCTTCATCGGGCGATGCTGCAGAGCCTTAATGAACTTCGGCGAACTGGAAATTCGGACCATCCCTATTTCTGGGCGGGCTTTATAAGTTCAGGCGATCCACGAACCACATTTGCCGACGGCCGCGAAAGAGAGCGATCCGGTGATACGGGTGAGTGAACTTTCGGAAAGCGCGATGTTCCCGGAGCAGCGAATGCAGTCGGACATCGACGAACTGTTCGTGCGCGCCTTACAGGGAGATCAAGACGCGTTGAATGAATTCTGCAGCCGGGTTCGGCCCGGTCTGATTCAAATTGTTGTGTACCGCATTTTCAGTATTCCGCGCGAAGAGGCAGAAGACCTTGTGCAGGATGTGCTGATGGTCTTTGTGTCAAAATATAAGCAAGTGACAGGTTCGCCTACCTATTACTTACGGACGATCCTCTACAACAAGATTGGTAATCACCTGCAGCGACAGAAAACCTTGCGGACCAATCACCAGGGTTCGCTAGATGGTATTGAGTCGACAAATCACAAGGTAGCATCCGACCGGCATCGCTACGAGGAGCAAATCGCGAATCAGGACATGCTGGAGCGGGCGGAACGGGTAATTGGAAACATGTCAGAGCCGTGCCGGACCTTGATGATAGGCCTGATCGAGGGATATGCCATAAACGAAATTTGGGAGCGGATGCAGGAGGCGGAACCGAACCTTAAGCGTGCGGCCTTTGACCGCCGACTCTATTCGTGCCGGAGAAAACTTTGGGCCCTGTTGGGGGTGGAGCTGTGAGTAATTCAACGCTCTCGCACTGCATAGATACAGATACCGGATCGTTGCTGTTGCCTTATGGGCTCGGCACGCTGAGTCCGGAGGAATGCCAGCGCTTTGGAGATCATTTGTTACAGTGCGAAGTGTGTCAGGCCGAACTCAATGCGACTGACGAACTCCTCCGGTCGCTGGCCATGAATAGGCAGGAATTGGTCAAACGTTGGAAAGTGGGCGGTCAAGATTTTGCATCGCGCATACGGGCTGCGAGTACAGATCCCCGCGTGAAGACAGGCCGACGAAATTCAAATGCGAATGTCTATATCTGGTCCGCTGTAGCGCTGGCAGCCTGCATTGTGTTGTTTATCGTTTGGAGGACGTCAACGTATTCATCAGCAGACGACATAACTGCAACCCCGGCAGATACTCTTGTTGCAGGTGATACTGAATTAGATAAAACAACTGATCAGCATGTTGATACCACGAAGA
>CAZGVT010000006.1:13940-26136 GCA_964529255.1 uncultured Alphaproteobacteria bacterium
GATACGATTGGATCAAGCGCTTCGGAATCAGGAACAGCTTGCTAGATTGGCAACGAAAGCACCTCTTCCCTATGCGATGGTTAGTCCACGGGGAAATGCCGATCAACAAGCGGAGTTTGAGCGGGCGATGGCAGGATATCAGAAAGGAAACTATGCTGATGCAGTTGCCCAACTTCGAGAGTATACAGCAAAGGTTCCGGAGTCAGAGCCGCTACTCTACTTAGGCACTTCCGAGTACATGGCAGGAGTGTTTCGCGAGTCAATCACGACGCTGAACAAAGCCGAACAGGCAAATCCAAGAACTACACGGCTGGCCCAGATCCGCTGGTTCCGCGCGAATGCATACCTCGCCCTTGGGGACCTGAGTTCTTCCTTAAACGACCTGAGAAGGGTCGAGCAGGCAAAGACAGCTTTTGCCGAAGAAGCCGCCCAATTAAGATCCAGAATCGAAACATCCACCGCACAAAACTAAACCGGACACAAGGGCGTGGGTCCTGAGGCTTTCCAAGAGGAAGCCTCTTTTTTTGTCCTCGATATTCAGTGCCCCAATCACCTAATTATTTTGTTTTTCTTCGTTTATGGTTAACCGACCACTTCAGAGAAAAGTCAAAAATCTCAACAAGCCCGATCAGAAAGCCCTGTTATGACAAATTCTGGTTTGTACAAGCACCCATCATGCAGACTATTCTCGACGCCATCCAAGCCATTCAAAACGAGACATGCCGAGCGATTATCATCGCCATGCTCGAAGCTCATTCTGTGGACGAGATTTTCAGCAGGCTCAAGCCGCTCGGTCCGGAAATGTCGCGCGAGGAGTTTGATCGGCGGATTATCAATTGCCGGCGGGAACTCTGGAAATATATGCGGGGGAAGCCATGACCGATCAAACCTTCACTGCCGCCTGCACAGATCGCCGCCACGGCCGCTTGCTGTTACCTTACGGTTTACACACCCTTTCGCTTAGAGAATCCGGCTGCTTTGAAGAACACTTGCTCCGCTGTGCAGTTTGCCAATGCGAACTGCATGTGGCTTCAACGGTGATTCAGATCCTGTCCGTGCAGCGCTTGGCGCTTGTGCATCACTTCACCTCGACCGGACACAACTTTGAGAAATGCCTCGTTCGGCTGCACACTTGTGGCGCACATGCGTGACCGTCTTTCTTCATTATATCACAGACCAAATTTGTGAACTTACGCCACGGGCCGGTGTCCCAATGGACCTCCACGAAACGTGTGAAGCCGCTGGCCCGTGGCACCTTTGATGGCGCATTACCTTTCCTTCTGTAGCGCCTCTTTCCCTTTCGACCATTCCGCGTCAATCTTTAAGCTCACGTCACACTTCTCAACATTGCCAGGAGCATATCATGGTCAGGCTGTTCCATTTACTTGTTTCCGCTATTGTTCTCTTTAGCTTCGGCTACTGGGAGAATTTGCATGCTGAGGACCTCATCTTTGAGCGTTCATCGCGTCATCCTTCCCTTGATCAAGGAGGAGAAAACTGCGCTACAGCAGTTGATCTATCTGGCATGCCGTTGCCCATAGTTGAAACAGGTACCACTGCTGGACATCAGAACGATTATACAGCGGAAGGATTGGGAGAATTTCCCCCCTGTTGGGCCGGTTACTTCGAAGCAGGAAATACTTGTGCTGGACCCGATGTTGTCTATAAGTATACAGCGCCCTCGAACGGAACATACACTATTAGTTTGTGTGGGTCCAGTTATGACACTGGTTTGCTGATTTACAACTTTACGTGCCCGGATGAGCCATCAAACCCCGATGATTACTTATGCGGCAATGAAGATAGTGATAATTGTGAAAATTTCGAGTCTGAATTAGTCTTGAATCTTGACCTTGGACAAGAATTGCTAATTGTTGTCGATGGGTATTTTGATCCAGATGACCCGGGAGATTTCAGCGGGGATTATGTTCTGACAATTTCGCCTTACACTCCGCCACCGCCGGTTCCCGGTGATAACTGTGAAAGCCCCTTCGATTTGTCTGGACAAGCTCTGCCCCTTAGCGTGCCTGGTTCGACCGAGGGATTCGAGGATGACTATTCAGCTTATGACCTAGGGGAGGAGGCACCGCCAAATTGGCAAGGAACAGGCTATAATGAGGAGTTGTCAGGATACGCTCCGGATGTAGTCTATAGTTTTGTCGCTCCGGAAAATAGTCTATATTCGTTCCATCTGTGTGCCTCAGCAGATGAGTTTGATAGCGACTTACTAATCTACGAGTTCACCTGTCCAGTTGAGCCTCTAAACCCAACAGACTTTATTGCGGGAAGTGATAACTCATGTGGAATCCATGCGCAGGTTGATGGACTGCATCTCGACGCCGGTCAGAGAATTCTAATCGTTGTGGATGGTACAGACTACTCATTCGGCGAATTCGTCTTGGACATCTCGAGTACGCCACCGCCACCTCCCATGAGCGGATTGGTTCTCCTTCCGCAGGGCTCCAACATTGTTTTGAATTGGGCACCGATCGAGGGCTATGACCAATATGCGGTGTATCGCTCTCAATCGTCTGACGTGACAGCAACTCCGGGTACTGAAATTGCAATAGTCACGGGTACAACATATATCGATGTGGGAATAATTACAGATCCAATCCCGACGTTTTTCTACGTTGTTACCGGTATTTTTTTTCCTGCTAATCCGCCTGCTTCACCATCAAATCTGCGACTGGGAACGGTAACTCCAAACTCGGTTCAACTCATTTGGGACGATAACTCCGCTGACGAAACGAGTTTTCATGTATTTGCTGCTGAAGTCGGCAGTGGTTTTTCGGAAATCGCATCGGTCCCGGCAAACACGCTTACTTTTCTGGCTGAAGGTCTAATAATGAATACTTGCTATGTGTTCAAAGTTAGAGCATCAAACTCGGCAGGATATTCTTCATTTAGCAACTGGATTGACTACTGCACACCTTCACCGACCCAACAGCTTACCTGCATCGAACCCATAGGCGGCCAAGAATACTGCCAATCGCAGCCCTTGCGCATCGCGTGGGAATATGAGGGTCCGACAGTTGATCGCTGGCAAATTGGTTATTCGACAAATGGCGGTCAAAGTTACGACTTCACTGTGCCCGACCACCCCTCTCTGTATGAATCAGCGACCAGACATTATGACTGGACCTATCCGTATTGCGGCCCGGCTCGAATGATCCGTGTTTGGGCGCTGGACCAAAATGGAAATCCGTTGCCTGTTGAAAACAACCCCGATCCAAACCCTAATGGATCGTTCGATTTCGTTACATGTCCACGAAATGCGCCAACTAACCTGCGAGTAGATAACACTTGGCAAACGCAGTTAGACATTCGGTGGGATGATAACGCGAACAACGAAACGGCGTATAGAATTGCGATGAGCACGGACGCCGTGAACTTCACGAACGTCGGAGAAGTTGGGCCGAATACTGTTTGGTTTAGGGCATCAGGTTTGAATTGTGCAACCACATACTGGTTCAAAGTGCGTGCTGCCTTTGAATGCGGATACTCAGACTATTCGAACACCGTGGACGTTACTACAAGAGGTGCACCGGACGTGCCTTCTAACCTGCGGACCGTAAACATCTGGCAGACGCAGATGGACTTGAGATGGGATGATAACTCTGGGAACGAAGACTATTTTTGGATATCACAGAGCAGTGATGGCTCGAACTTCACGAACATTGCGCAGCTCGAAGCTAACACCGTCACATTTCGGGTCACAGGACTGACTTGCGGAACACCTTATTGGTTCCGGGTGCGAGGCTCGAACGAATGCGGCTTCTCGGAATACGCTCCCACGTTAAACGTGTCCACCCGGGGGGTCCCTGAATCTCCAACAAATCTGCGAACGGTTAATGTCTGGCAGACGCAGATGGACTTGCGGTGGGATGATAACTCTGGGAACGAAGACTATTTTTGGATATCACAGAGCAGTGATGGCTCGAACTTCACGAACATTGCGCAGCTCGAAGCTAACACCGTCACATTTCGGGTCACAGGACTGACTTGCGGAACACCTTATTGGTTCCGGGTGCGAGGCTCGAACGAATGCGGCTTCTCGGAATATGCTCCCACGCTAAACGTGTCCACCCGGGGGGTCCCTGAATCTCCAACAAATCTTGCGTCTGGCAATATCGGACGGACTTTCATCGATATGAGTTGGACAGATAACTCCGGCAACGAAGACGAGTTTAGAATTGCAATCAGCACCGACGGAGTCAACTTCAGTAACGATGGCACGACGCCCCCCAACGACAACACCTATCGATCCTCCGGCCTGTCCCCGAATACTTGGTACTGGTTCCGAGTACGTGCCCGCAACGAATGCGGCGTATCCGGGTGGACAAACACCATACATGAGCGGACAGATCCGTAATCGACCTCGCGAATTGCCATTTTGACAAATACTTCGATCAAATGTTCAGCGCCTGTTAAAGGTCTTGCATGGACCGGAGCAGCTCTCAATCACGAGTGAGCTCGGGAATTATCGTGTCAAGGAAGTGAGAATTTCAACATTGGAGCAAATCGCACATGATTGATTGGATGTTGCGTACGAATATGATCCTTGCCATAATGTTTCTAATTGGATGTGCCAAGGATTCCACACTGCCCAACGACAGCGGACCGTCGGGTTGTGTCGCCGAGAATGATCCCTCCAGCAGTTCATTCTCCGTGGACTACAGGTTCCACAGCTATGTCAATTCATGGGACGGCGAAGTGGTTCTCGCGCCTACAGACTCGATATGGACAGGATCAGCCGACATCGTGTGGAATCCAGAGCTCATTGCAGCCGGCGAGGTAGAGTGCGGAATAGACATCGCGATTAATGAGCCCGGCGATTCCGTAAGGTACTACGAGGGACTTGGCACGGCTACTTTGAGATCAGCGGCACATCCTGAATACTTCGCTAACCTGGCCGTTAGAGCGATTTATGTCCGGCCCGTTTACTCTGTACCCGTACCCATTCCATGGGTGAACTGTACACTATTGGGATTCTGCACTACTACTGTATTGCAGGACAGTTTACCGGTGGATCCCCACTGTGGTGCACGTATCGAAGACAGCGTTTTCGGTGAGTGGAATTCGGAAGACAACTGCTTTGTTACAGAGTGGGATGAGTTGTCCTCTGCCGGAGATCCGTGCTCCAGGTTCACAATGAGGTTGTGTCCTGAATAACGGCAGAGGCCGCTGTTTGGTACAAGCCTAAGACATTCGGACAAACAAGAAACACCAGGAATTGAACATGGCTGTGCGTCTCGCTCGAACGTGCATTCTTTCAGTTCTCTTGGCGCTTGAAGTAGCAACGCTGGGCGCAGGGATGAAGATTCTGAGGGATCCGGACCGAATCAACAACACCCTTCAGGGTCGTGGACAGAACATACTCGATTTACATGTGGACTTGCACTGTACCCCTGAGGCTGGACAGTTAGGGTGTTGATTTCGCGTCTTGAGGGCGGGCTAGAGCGTATCCCAAAAATAATAGAGGGGATTGCGTTCCCGAACTGGCCGAGGCGCCCGTCTCCGGGTGCCCGGAAGGCGGATACGGGAGTGCGTCAGGATCCGGCGGGGTGAGGGCACCCCGCTCGGCGAACAGAATGCACTTTGGTATTATTGGGATATCTTCTAGCAAAGGAGTCAAAATGGCACGTCAAAGAAGAGCGTTCAGCCCGGAGTTCAATCGACGGGTAGTGGAAGAGCTGGAGTCGGGTCAGAGTCAGACGGCTGTGGCGCGGAAGTATGAACTGAGTCTGCATTTGCTTCCGCAGAGGTAGAAGGCGGTGCGGGCCGATCAGCAGATCAAGGCCGAGATCGTTCAATAGCTGGCGCAGCAGATCCACCTTTTAAAAAGGCGTTGCAGAGCTTGAGCCCACGATCCCCCAGCTCAAGCGGTGCAACCACGAGCATCGCGTAGCCCTCGCGGTCCAGAAAGCCTGCGAAGTGATGGTCCTGTCGCGCGGCACGTTTTACTATCGTTCGCAGAAGTCGGTAGCCAAGCTCGACGAAGAGCAGCGAATGACAACCCGCCTGCATGCCTTGGCCGAAGATTCTACTGGCCATGGCATTCGGCGCATGACCGCGCCACTGCAAGCCGAGAGCTTCATGGCCACTGAAGAAAGAAGAAGTCTACCTGTCCGAATGCCGCACCTTTGAAGAGGGCCAAGCCAGCTTGGAGTACTTTATCGACGTTGTCCATAACCGGAAACGGTTGTACTCCGCCCTCGGTTACCGATCCCCGGTCGCGTTTGAAAACCAGTTAAATCAAGCGCATCCTTATGTCATAACGTGACACATCCCACTGTCCGGAAGACTTCGTACACTCCACGGTCACTCAATGGTACAGCCCAGAGTTGATCCACTGTGTCTCGCACTATGCGATCCGATTCTGACTCGATGTGGTCAGGTCGTCAGTCGAACGTGGCCGTGACAACATAGAAAGCTGTTGTTCCGGGAATCAATGGCTCAACAAATGTGGTGTCGCTCACCGTTCCAACCATTAAGCCATTGACGGGTGTCACATCGGGATTGTCTCCGCGATACACTTGATACTCGGACGCCCAACGGACAGGTGACCAGAAAAGCCGGATATCCGCACCCGCTCTCCTGCATCTGAGATGCTGAACTGTTGGCAGATGAACACCGGCCAGATTTGAGACCACGCTATGGTTTCCAAATTGATCCCAGGCTCGTACTCGGAAGAAAAAGGTCTGGACTTCGGTGTTGGGGTACCGGACCGCCGTAACCATAGAGAATGGGTTAACAAGCGTTGAATCGTCGCTCCAGTCCCAGACCCACTGGGCTCCCTCACTGAAAGGAAATGTGTCAATAAGCACTTCGTAGTACGCAAAGTAGTCGTCCGTGCTGGGATCCCAGACAAGAGTCGCATTCCCTGAATCTGCCATGAGTACCTGTAGATCGCCGGGCGTCGTCGGCGGGTTTGAGTCCACTGCAGGAGTAATATCAATCAGGAAAGCGGTAACGACGGATAACGACTCCGGAACGAGGATCTGTGAGAATTCGCTCATATTCACGGGAGGGAATATGATGCCGCCAAGTTCGTCTGAGATCTGGAAGCTGCCGATCGGCAGACCAGCGCTGTCCCAGGAAATTGTGACCGGATACCCATTGTCGTTGGGCTGCCACCGCAAGGTGTGCGTGCGCGGAGATTCCGTGCTGGGGCGAATGTCAATTCTCGAAGACACGTAGCTTCCAAGCTCAAATCGAGTGTCGAATACACCAGCAGGAGGCGGGGGAGGCAAGCCGATTTCTCCTAAGGTGGAGTCGATGCCCGATGTGGCGGACGGATCAACACCGAAGTGCAGAGTTTCTGCTCCGCCCGAATTGTCCTGGACATGCAATGGCACGGACCAACTGACAACCCCGCCCGGTAAAGTCCGGTAACCAATGGCGACACTATCGGAATTGCCCTCGGGATCCTGTACTAGGAGAGCGACGATTCCCGATCCAGCCCATTCATCTGGATAGCCCACCTCCAGAATTCCTTCAGCGTCAACTTCTGCCATCAGTGGAAGTTCTGCGGCTGTCGACCACACCAGCTGCTCTGGTGGAGTATCTGGATCATCGACGAAGTCCGCCAATCGCAGATACGGAAAGCGCTGACCAGTGAATACCTGTTGTTCTGGGATCGCCCGTAGGTCGGGTGGTTGCGGAGATGGCAACTGCGGCACGACCTCAATAACTAGTTCTCGAACAAAGTTCTGAGATGCGGGAATGACTATTAGACTCTCTTCGGCCATGTTCGTGGGTGGAACGAACATGCCGCCGAAAACATCCGAAGCCGTAAACGACCCAGTTCCAAACCGTGTTCTGTCCCACTGCACAGTCACCGGGTATCCACCGTTTCCGACTTGCCATTTGAGATCGTAGGTCCGAGATGTCTGAATCGTGTCGCGGAGATCCAGTGCGAAGCCCTGATAGCCTGGCACAAGAAAGCGGACATCAAACACCTGCTGCGGCGGCCAAGGCGGCAGATTGACTTCGCCAAGTTGCGGATCCATACCCTCCGTAGCTTCGGGATGGATACCGAATTCGACCGTTCCTTCTACATCATCAGCATTGGTTACCGTGACCGGTACCCGCCACATCTCGGCACGCACCAAGTTCGCTAACAGAAGCAGCGCTATGACGGTGGCGATTCGTATATATCGTCCCGGAGGACTTGTCCGAGAATGGAGGAGGCTCATTTCGCCACCACGAGCTTGATTGTTTCGCGATAAGTGTCTGACTCCATAGTGCACAGATACACGCCGGAGCCAAGGTCGGATCCGTTGTTGTCTCTGCCATCCCATACAACAAAGTGTGAACCTGCCGCCCACTGACCTTCGGCCATTACTACCGCTCTCTGGCCCAGCACATTATAGATCGCCAGTCTCAGATGCGAATCGCGAGGCAGATCAAAACGAATAATCGTAGTGGCGTTGAATGGATTCGGGTAGCAGGGCTTCAAGTCATACGAAACGGGAATACCTGGATCGACCTGGGGCCCCGTGCCAGTTTGCGTGAAGGTGGCGTGAATTATCATCTCTGTTATCACGCTTGTGGAATCCGGGATCACGAGTCCTGACTGCTCCGTCAAGTCCACGGCAGGCAGAACTTGACCTCCGGTAACGTCCGTCAGCACGAATGTCCCCTGACCAGCCAGATCGCTGGAATCCCACGTCAGCCGTATGGGGTAATCCGCCGATGAAGCCTGCCAGACAACATGATATTCGACTTGCTGTCCGTTTGCAGGCCGCAAGTCTGTGTTTGTGCCATTTGACTCATTGATCAGGAACCGTGCATCATGTATCGGCACCGGCGGCACAGGCGGCAGCTCTCGTTCGCCAATTGCGAGGTCCAATCCGTTTGTCGCATCCGGATGGTTTCCGAAGAGAAGGCGAATAGTTTCTGTCGATTCCTCAATACCATAAGAAAGGTCAAGCCAAGTCGTCCATGCTCTGTCCGGGACAACTTCCTCTGTAATTGACCGCTCCCTCGCCTGGACGGTCATGCCTTTCCCTGGAACCCCGGGATTTTCGTCGAAGTTACTCCCCGCAACTGCTGCCGGCCACGTGATCTGACAATTCTGCGATACGTTCATCCAGTACCCACGACCAGACTGGACACTCGACGCCTGATTGTATTGCCCGCTGAAGCTCCAGACAGAGATGAGACTTCCAGGTGGGTCAACCGTCAAGGCATTCACGGCAACCGTGTCCCAATTCGCCCCGACAAGATTCCAGCCCGCTTGTAAGGTCACCGTCTGCTGTATGACAGGCATACCGAAAATTGTCCGATTTGTTGGTGACGGGAACTCGATCCAATAGCCGTAGCCCGGATCAAGAGCGTTCATCAGTCCGTAGCCTGGGGTACTCGGGTTGTACCAGAATGCTGACAGTGCGGTGGGGAACAACGAATCAACCTCGTTGAACTCAGGATTCACCGGGATGGAACTCAGGCTCCACCCACTCCCGAACCCGTAGTTGAAACTACTTAGGGCCGAGTAATCAATCTGCAAGGTTGTCAATCCCGGATTGCTAACGACGATGCTGCTGACAGTCTTCATCGAGACGGTATCTATGATGATCCCGCCCATGCCGTCATGGATCAGGAAAGAACCGGGCGGAAGACGCGCGGGACTCCAGGATATGGTCACAGGGTAACCTGCAGAGCCCGCCTGCCACTGCACGTGGTAGGTATGCTCTGTTTGATTCCGATCGCGAATATCACGGTCAAAGCCTTCAAGGCCCGGAATAGTCCATCGCGCATCGAACAATTCGTCGGGAGGAATGGGGGGCAGTTCCATCTCGGCATACGGCACATCCAGACCGTCCGTAGCTCCGATACCCGCACCGAAATAGAGAGAATCACTGTTACCGGGCCCACCTTGATTGTTGCGAACCGAGATCGCAGCTAACCAATCTGTCACTCCGGCGGAAACCCCCTGACCATGCAGAGGGACGTACAGCACCGCAACGCTACTGTAAATTCCCACTGCCTCATTTTCAACCCCTGGCGTAAGAGGAGAAAACGTGACTTCCACGTCGAGGAACGACTGCGGAGGCAAGTCGAACGGTCCGATATCTCGTGCAACGCCGACTTGAAAACGCGGATTGGTCGTGTAGATAACAATGTTCCGAACTGTGTCGTTCGACACATTAGTCAATCGCAATGGTTCTGTCGAACTGTAGTTTACGAGAACCGGGCCGAAATCAATGTTTCCGGGGTTTGTTGTGACAGGCATATCATAGACAATTGGCGTGCGGTTGTCCCAAATGCGAATGCCGTTACCAAAGCTGGTAGTGATCAGGTCTCGCGTATTATTTAGCGTGATGTCCTTGACATCCAAGCCACGGTAAATCCCAGAGCTCGTTGGATGGTACCAATAGCTCCACGTTGACGAAGAAGTGCCGACCCAGGCACTCACTCCACTGCCATGACCTGAAGCTGCTATGTCGAGAGCACCGTCGCCGTTCATGTCGACCAAGCCAATGTCGTTGAAAATACCTTGCGAGGCGGGAGTGTAGCCTGCATTCCAACCACCATTCTGGTTATTCCAGAAGACTTGGACGCCTTCGTTATATACATTGCCGCCGGCTACGATATCGCTGTACCCGTCGTGATTGACATCTCCGACGGCCAAACCATAAAATGCGTGGTTCACGCCAGCCGTCGTCCCAGATGTCCACGCTCCGAGAGAATCACCGAGCCATACTTTGACTCCAAGAAATTCCGAGTTTGACGCAGCTATGTCACGATGTCCGTCATTGTTAAAGTCGGCAACTGCTATCTGGCGATAGATATTTTGAGTTGTTGGCACGCTCCCTACAATCCAGGATCCTGCACCGTCACCGTAGAAGACTCTGACACCGTTCCCAGGATCTCCGCCGAGAGCGGCAACCAGATCCAGGTGAAAGTCGTCATCCAAATAGACGAGATCAACATCGTATACGGTGTAGGCAAGAAGTGGGGAAGGTGTCTCCGACCAGTTCCCATTGCCGTCTCCTGCAAAAAGGCGTACGCCTGAATTACCACCGACTACAAAATCTGCAAGACTGTCTTCGTTGAAATCCCCTTCAGTCACCGAGTACCAGTCCCCTGTCGTGATCGGTGAACTTCCGGCATCCCAAGCAAAAATCCCATTGCGAAGAAAGCACTTAACACCACTTCCTTCTGTAGTTGCGACTAAATCGAGGAATTCATCTCCGTTTGCACCTATGACGGCAACGTCCGTGTATACTCCTGCTGTGTCTGGTGACGGAAAAACTTCCCAAGGATTGTCAATTGATCGGTTTAGCCAGCCAAGTGGATCAACATAGTTACTTACAGCATTGCCCATGCCACCCGGATTCACGCTCGCATGATACGGTCCATTTGCGTAGCCCCACCAGCACCCCGTGGCGTTCACAGTGTGGGTTGCATTTTCATTTTGCAACCCAAGGCCGTGTGTTGGTTCAGCCACGAAACCATTGTCATAAATATCCGAATGTGTGATGTCAAGCACACTGTTTGATCGACAGCGAATCCCCGCCCAACGGTTGTGAATAAAGATGGACTCTGTGAGATTCTGGGTCGTGTTATTCAGATCGAGCCCGGGTGCATTGCCACTGCCTGCATATGACACGACCGTCCAACCTAAGCGGCTCTCAGCAGTGGCCCCGTTAAAGTAGATACCCCTCCAATCTCCCGGAGCAGGAGTCGTGCTCATCCCGTCATCATTGTTATCTCCACCAAAGGCATCATCCTTATATGAAGTGAAGACAACTTTTTCAACTTGGCTCCCTTGGGACACAAGAGTGCCATTGTTAGTGAAACCAAAGCCGCCGGCGAACTTGATAATCACTCCTTGCAGTAGTATCAATGACGTGCCAGCGTTGAGCGTGATCTCACCTTGTGCTACGTAGGTGTGGTTGCTATACCACGTATCGTCAGAAGAAACGGACCCAGGAAGTACAGATATCGCGTCATCGTGTGCATTCCCAGATGCCTGGTTGTAACTGACTGTTTCGCCCGCAATATTCGGGCGCACCACATAACCCCAGCCGCCATTGTTGGCACTGACGCAATTAGTGATTACCGTGTTTCCATCTTCCGAGTAGAATCCATCTCCTGGCTGATCATGCACGTACACATTATTGAATTGACAATTCGGACCATAACTTTCGATACCACGATTATTGCCGCTGAAGCTGATTTCACA
>CAZGVT010000007.1:0-23996 GCA_964529255.1 uncultured Alphaproteobacteria bacterium
GGCCCGCCCCCCCCACCCCCCACCCCCCCCCGGCGGCCCCGCCCGCTCCCCCCACCCACCCCCCCACGCCGGCGCCGGCGCCTCCCCCCCGACCCTCCGAAACCAACTACTGCGCCACCCCCGAGACGATGAACCGTCCGTCCATTTTGGGATGCAGCGGAGAAAACTGTCCGATGTACTCGACCACGGCTTCGCGCATAAAGACACCGCTTTCGACCGCCGCCTGATCGCGCAGCGCGGCGAGCTTCTCCATACCGGAGTTGCCTTCCAGCAAATAGTCCGTGGTCACTAGCCGGTATTGTTTATCCGGCTCGTACGGTTTGCCGCCGATTTCGAGCGAGACGACGCGTTCACCTTTTGGTCGCGAGCGGTCGACCCTGACTTTCATCCCACCGACGTACATCCCACTGCCTCCGTACGCCACTTTGTCTTCGATCAGGTCTTTCAAAAATTGTCCGGTGACGGTCACGGCTCCCAGCGTATTGTCGAACGGCAGCACATTGAACACGTCGCGAGGCGTGATATTGCCCTGCGGAAAATCGGTGCGCACGCCGCCCTTGTTGGTCAGCGAAATGTCGCCATGAAGTTTCCACAACATCGCATCGCAGATGAGATTCCCGGCAAGCGACTCGGTTTCGCCGGTGCGCGTAATCGGAATGACGGCCTCGCCGATCTTCTCATTGAATCCGGTTTCCACGCGCGCAACAACGGTGTCAATTGTTTCGGCAATCTTGCGGTCGCGGGGAAAGCGGTCCGTAAGCAACGTGATCAATACTCCTTCTTCCTCGAATGGCTCCCAGCCGATGAGTTGCTTAGTGTCAAGATCAAAAGTATACTCAATCGCATGCAGGTTCGTGCCGCGGCCGTAGCCTTGAAAACACGGTGTGTGCGTCACCGGATCGACCCACGGTTTTTCGTAACCCACATGAATGTCTCCGCAGAACATGATATCAATACCCTCGACGCGGCGCGCAAGTTCCATCGCATTGCGCGCGTAGTCCGACTTCCAACCCTCGCCGGCGTGCCTCTCAAGATCATCCCAGGCCTCCCAGCGGTCGAAAGGGAGTCCGAGATGGCAGGCCGCGATGATGATGTCGACACCCCTTGCGTTGAGTGAATCGCGATATGCCGCCAGCAAGGTGGTTTCCGGCGCGAAGTAAAGATGTTTGACGTTTTCTTCAAATGAGGCGCGCGTCGTGCCCGTGGTGGTGATCCCGATAATCCCGACTTTCAGCGGACCGTAATCCTTGATCAAGTATGGTTGCGCGAAAGGCTTCACGCCCGTCGCCGTCGTATCGAATATATTCGAGGACAATGTGGGGAACTCGGCCTGTTTCATGAGCGCTTCGCAGACGTCGCGGCCCAAATCGAACTCGTGATTGCCGATTACCCATGCGTCGTAGCCGACCTCGTTCATGTAACGCATCACGGCTTCGCCCTTGCTCTTCGTGCCGACTAGCGTCCCCTGAAAAATGTCGCCGGTATCGAGCAGCAGAAAACCCTTGCCCGTACGCCTGGCGTATTCGCGCATGTACGTAATCAGCCGCGCGGCCGATGCGCCGCCGCCAAGTTGCGGCGGAAATTCGGGATTCATGAACGTCGCTTCGCTGGAGTCGATACCGCCGTGCACGTCATTCGAGTGCAGCACGACGAGCGACCAGGTGTTCGCGGCGAAAGCGGAAGTTGCAAGGAGTAATAGGACCACAAGAGCAGCTTTCACAACGCATACCTCATCGTCACCATGCCGCGGAAGAGTGACGTCTCGACTTTGTCCGGATCGGAGCGGTCATTGTCGCCGTAAAGCGATTGCGGGAACATGTCGGTATGAGTGTAATTGATCTTGCCGATTTCGACGCCGAAATCGCCCGTCAACTTCTGAACGTGAAATCCAACGCCTGCCGTGAAGAGCGCGGTCGCGCGATCCTCGTCTTCAGGATGGGTGTAGTAAACAAAACCGAGACGAACGGGAGAGTCCGGTGTGACGAGCTGTTCTGCGCCGGCGCGAATCTCGAACGTATTGTCCATGTTCTCGGCGACGTCGGAATAGGTGTGAATTTCCCCTTCCAGCAACAACACGGGGCGGAATTCATGCTGCGGACGATAGCGAACTCCGGCGGCGAAATGAGAGGGATAAGTGACGGTCGCCGTCCCGCCGCCGAAAATCGACGAATCGCCCAGCGTGCTCCGTGTCTCGCGCTCGAATTTGAAATCGCCGGTGGGAAGCAGCGCGCGCGCGCCGAATGAAACGCGCTCATTCAGGTCGTAGCCCAAGCCGAACGTAAACTCGGCGGGTGTGCCGTCCGGACTGTAATCGGCGTGATTGATCCGGTCGGCGCTGTCGGGGTCCACGTAATACACTCCGTTATTGTACGACCACTCGCCGCTGAGTAGCGAGAGCCCGAAGCCCGCGCTGAATTTGTTTTCTCTGGCTGCCGCACCAAGCGACAGCGCGCGCAAGTCGCCTTCGATGTCCAGCCGGTTTTCACCAAGTTTCAAATCCTGAATGCCGCCGGAGGAAAAACGCGAGCGCACTTCCTCGTGGTAGCGATAGTCAAAGCGATAGGCCGAATAACTCCCCGCCGAGATCACAAGCGCATCGAGCTTTCGCTGCGGAACTCTGAACGATATTCCGCCGTCGAGTTTCGAGAAAAGATGATCGTTGATCGCATAATTGTTGAAGCGCAGTACGCCATCGAAGGAATCGTAAAACGGATACGAGCGCGTCTCCTTCACCCGCGAAACATCCGCGCCGAGATCGAATCGCCACTTGCTGTCTTGATTGACCAGCGTAGCCGGATTACCGAACAGCGAGGCTGCACCGGACTCGTAGACCATGAAAGTGCGTCCGAGTCCCAGCGATCGCGCCGAAAATGCTTCGGGCCGCGTGCCAAGCAGCGGGTCCGGCGTCGGCGATTGCGCGAACGACAAACTGCAAACGACAAATGACAAACAACAAATGAAGAGACTTCGCATGTGTGAAACGGGTTTATTGGTTTCACCCTCCGCTTGGGGGGGGGGGCAGGGGGGGTTGGAATTCAATTTCTCTCGCCGAGCGGAGCGCCCTCACTCCGCCGGAATTTGCACTTCTCGCCGAGGCATGTGTCCTCACGTGCCCCAGGTTGCTGACTAAGGCCCGAACCGTGTTGGCTGCTTGCAGCCGACCGCAGGGCCGATCACGTTCGAGAACTGGTGAGTGCTCGCGTGGCGAATTGAGAGCCACCTCGCAGCGCCCAAGATAGGCTCCTCAAGAATCGATGGGGTTTGTCAATAGTCTGAGGCATGTGTCCTCACGTGCCCGGAATCTTAATTTCCCGCACAATTCGCCCTCGCCTGGCTCTACGTATTCCCGGCCGCTTCCGCCATTCTGCATCTGAATGTTCTCATTTTGCCTTTTGCATCTCCGCTTTTGGATTTTCCTTCAGCAGATCTTCAATCTTCCCCACCAACAGCGGATCTTCAGGCGTGATTTTTCTTCCGAAGTGCGCGGCGATATTTCCCCGGCGGTCGATCAGAAACTTTTCGAAATTCCATGCCAGCTCGGGCGGATCGAGTGTGGAGGTCAAGCGAGCATAGAGCGGATGAATGTCCTCGCCTTTCACGCTGATCTTGGCCATCATCGGAAAGGTCACGCCGTAGTTCCTCTTACAGAAGCTGAGAATCTGCTCGTTCGTGCCCGGCTCCTGTTCGCCGAAATTGTTGGCCGGAAATCCGATCACCACTAACCCGCTGTCCTTGTAAGTTTCGTACAGCTTTTGCAAGCCTTCGTACTGCGGAGTATAGCCGCATTCGCTGGCCACGTTTACGAGCAGCAGCACACTTCCTTTCCAGTCGGAAAGCTTGACGGCCTGACCGGTGATCGTCTTAAGAGGAAGGTTTAAGTAAGAGAAATCGGTAGTCACAGGCTGGGCGAAAGTGGTGACGGAGTTTCTCGTGAAGAGTGCGAACAACAGAACCGAGAGCCGCTTAATCATCCTCATCGTGCTCTTGCTCGGTCTCGGTTTCAGCTTCAGTTTGAGCGACAAAGCCGGAGCGAATCTCGGGATGATGGATCTGACCGCCCAGATTGTTCACGCGCACAAGCACCGCGATAGCCCACAACGCGACCACAAGATTGGCGATGGCCAGTGGCTTCAGCGGTACGCGATTGCCCCGCGAAAAAATCAAACCTGCAAGTGCGAGCAATCCGGTGAGCTGCACGGAGATCATCCCCCACAGCGCGGCATCCTCATGCTCGTGGATGATCGCATCATTCATTCCCGGCATCTGCTCGACGATTTCCTCCGCGGGCTCGCCGGAAAGATAGACCGGAATTGTTAAGAGCGCGCTAACGAACAAAACGATCTGCGCGCCGCGCAGGAGGTCTTTGCTCTTCCACAAGTGACTGATGACCAGAAGCAACACGCCGAATCCGAAGCCGATGAGCGGCGCGTGATTGAGAATGAGATGAAGATGTGCGGGATTTTGAATCACAGGTATTCCTATTTCGCGTTTGGTTGTGTCGCACTGCGTGCGCTAAGACATTTTCCGCCGGACGTGCGCACGCGGTGCCGCACTACAGAATATACTTCACTGACAGCCGATGCAGAGCGCCGCCATACTCCAATGGTCTCCTGGCGGGTGTTGCCGGTTCACTCACGCTGTCTTCGGATTCAGCCGTGTGCCATGTCTGAATCGGGAGCAGTTGCGTGAACGCATACCGTAGTTCAAAACTGCCGACCGTCCATTTCGCTCCGGCAGAGAGTCCGCCGATCCACGCGCGATACAAGTCGAGTCGCTGATACTGCACGTCGGTCTTGCCAAAGTAGAGATATTCAGGCCGCCAATGCTCGATATCAGCCCGGATATTCAGATCCGCGAAATTCAGACCGCCCTCAAGGGTGAGGTTGCTTCGCACAGGCTCGCGAACGGCAACATGCCATCTCGTGATATTGCCCGCGGCTCCGGCAACAAAATATCGCCGCAGGCCGAGCAGATCGACAAATCCCGAAGTAAATGGCCAGAACTCAGTGTGCCCGCGAGCATCCGCGGACCAATTCAGATACTCGAATTCCAACAGACGCTCGCGAGTTCGATCTGATCCGAAGTGAGAAATCGAGGCGAATGCGGAAGAGACGTCAGCTTCGGCGCGCGTGAGTTTCGCATATTGAAGCTCACCCTTGTCGCCGTAGGCTTGCGCGGACAGAGTGGTCCCACGCAAGCCTGCAACGAATGACCATTGCGACGGCTCGATGGCGATCAATCCGTGATAGGACCACTGCTCGCCCCACGGTTCGAGCGTAGTGCTGTGATTCTCCTCCTGCTCACGAATGAACTGATCGCGGCGAAGCTTTACATCCGCACGAAGCCCCGCAAGGGGTTTCAGCTGAGCAATCAGACCTGCCTGCTCGCGTCGGCCGGTGATGGTGAAACTCGCCAGATTTCCGCGCCAACCGAGATCGCTGTCCAATTCCTGATAGTCGCACTGCCAGTGCAGAAAGAGCGAACCAACCCTTGGGTAGTGATAGCCGAGAGCAACTCCCGGTTCCACTCGGTCGTCGGACGTCAAGCCAATTTCCCCAAGCGACGTAATTTGCCTGAATCGAATTCCGCTTTGCAGCGTCGTCGTCCAGAACATTCTTTCCGAGCGATACGCTTGCGCCGCCTGCTCGGTGTCATAAGCCAACCGCAAGCGGCGGTTTTCGCCGGACAATCCGGCAAACCACGGTATCGAGCGCTGTCGGGATGTCCATGCCGATCCGGACACGCCACTTGCATATGACGAACCCGGATTCTCGAGTCCGCCGACGCGATAGTAGTCGGAGTAGCCGCCGCCGAATTGAATGACGGAACCGGACACATGCAAACGCCGACTCATTTCAACCAGCGCCGGCGCCGAAACAGTCAACCGCCCGCCGATGCCCAGCGTGGAATCGTTAACGGCAAGTAGGTACCCGATCAGCGGATCAGCACGCGCCGGGAGCGCAAGTGCGGCACTCGCGAAGAGCGGTAGAAGGAGTCGCCGCATGGCAGCGCCGCGCTACCAAAGATACCAGGTCTGCGTGCGCTCCCAACTCTCCTCGCGAACATCGAAGATGCGCTTGAATTCCGCATCCGTCATCGCCGGAAACAGACCAGAGAATGTCGGGTCGGGCAGGATCCACTGGCTGAAGTTCGTCGCCTGCCAGGTGATGACGGGAACGAAACGCGAGCGCGTGGCAACTTCATAATTCCAGTAAAGTTGGGATTCAACCGTGTCCGTCCCCGCCTGCACAGTGCCGTAGTAGTTCATACTCACGTACAGATAGGGCGAGTTCGAGTACTGATTCACGATATTCTCGAACGCCGTATCCCAGGCCGGTGCCGAAAAAGAACGTGAATCGTAGCTGTATCGTTCTTCTCCGTACTCATAGGAGGCCTGACGATACCAGTTATAGAACTGCGTTTGCGAAACATGAACGATCGCGGACACGAGGCTGTCATTCCAATTGTACTCGCTCTCGACCGCCTGCGTATCCAGCGCCACGGTGTACGCCGGGAACAGCGCCTTGAAGTCGTTCAGGGGCGAATCGAAGAAATTGAACAATGAAATCGTAATCGGTTCGGGAGCCGTGCCATCGTCGCCATCGGTGTCAATCATGAAAACTTGCGTGGAGTTCAGCGAATTCTGCACCAACGGCAGGTAGTGCTTCAATGTGTCGAGATCGCGCTGCGTGAGATCGTCGTACGGATCGATACGGATGATGTCATCGCTCTGGCTGTCCGTCTCGTGTTCCAGAAAATTTATGCCGGAGTTCACGAAATTGATTGCATTTAACCACGCACTACGCGCGGAGTTCATGCGAGCTTGGCCTTCGTTCAAGAGCGTCGCATAGTCAGAGCCCTGACTGAAAGCGGCGAGCATGCCCGCACCGTTGTAGGCGTCGAAATCGAGGTCATAGGAGCACAACTGAAGGCAGAGCGCCTTGACGACATACATCCCGGCAATCGTGGCGCGCACCTCGGTTTGATCAAGTTCGGCGGGGTCCTCGAAGTCATCGCCCTGCATGCGCGGCGTGATCGTGAAAACGAAAGTCTCGTTGCCTGCGATATTGTCGAGCCGGTCAATGGCGCGATCCACGCGCGGCAGCAACTCCGTGAGCAAAATGTCCTGCATGTCGCTGAATCGCGGATCGTCATCGAGCGCTCCGCTCATGCGCCGCGCGATCTTCACCGGAGCGAGCACGGGCAAACCAAGATCGGAGAGTCTCAAAATCGGCGACGGCCCGTCGGGCAATTGGAGTGTCGGCGGCGGGACTTCAAAGTAGTTGTCGGCATCAATGAACTCCTTCATCCAGTCAAAAAACGACTGTACTTCAGGATCGCGTGACATCATCATCACTTCGAGCATGCCGATGCCGAAGTTGGCGGTTGGATGGTCGCCATTAAAGGTCAGTGCGCGCGAGTAGAAATCGTACGGTTCGGACAGGTCGATATCTTCCGGCTGCTCCGGACCGGGACCGTTGATTAAATCAAAGAGCGCCTGTTCGAGGGCAATATTTCCCAGGTTGACGAGCGAGTCCGCAGCAGCCGGGTTCGCTTGCTGGGTTTCATCGTCATCATCGCTGGAACAGCCAAGGCAAATCAAACACATGAGCGAGATTGTTACAAGCCATAAGGATTTCATGGCTTCCTCCTTTATGAATAAAAAGTTGTGTTGCGGCCCGATATCCCCGGCCGCGGTGGGATTCACGAGAATTGTCAAAGAACGAAAGCGAGCCGCGTCAGCGGATCAGCGTAATCGGCAGCGTCGAAGCATGAAGCGGAGAAATCAGCCGGACAAGATAGGTTCCGCTGGCGATGTTTGAAGCGTTGTAGCGGATGGAGTGCGAACCGGCGTCCATCGTGCCGGAGTAAAGTGATTGCACAAAACGGCCCGTGATATCGAAGATCGCGATCTCCGCACGTGTGGCTGAAGGAATCCGGAACTGCAGCGTGGTCGTCGGGTTGAACGGATTCGGATAGGCGGTCAGGGAGAATTCATCGGGTACGAGTGGGCTTCGCTTATCGCCAGCGAACGCAGGCAACGAGATTCGCCAGACTTGTCCGCCGTATCCGGCGGCCCAACCCGTCATATTATCCGGGAAACGAAGATCCGTGAGCGCGTTATCACTTCCGGTGAAATACGGTTGCCAGGTCTCACCGCCGTCGGCCGTATAAAGAATCGATCCGTGTGCGCCGACCGCCAGTCCCTGGTTGAGGTTCGGAAAGTAAATTGCATTCAACGCGTACGCAAATCCGGTTTCCACGAGGTCCCATGTGACACCGCCATCACTGGTCTTGCAGACGACTCCACTTGTTCCGCAAACCCAGCCCCGCTGCTGGTCCATAAAGTAGACGGAGCTGAGACCGGCTCCGGTTATCGGTGGACCTTGCGTCCACAACTCGCCGCCGTCCCCGGTCATGAGTATGGTCCCACTGTCACCCACACAACAGCCAAAGCTCTCGTCAATAAAGTAGATATCGCGCAGCCAATGTGTCACGGGAACGGACCGCGCTTCAAACTCGTCGCCACCGCTGTTCGATCCACGAATGTGGCCTCCTCTACCGCAAGTCCATACTCGATTGCCGCGCGCGCACAACGCGTCCACCGCATAACCCGTGTCCAAGTATACGACATTCCAGGTCTCGCCATCAATCGTGCGCAAAACTTCCCCGTAAGTAGTGGACGCGAAGCCGAATGATTCCGGTATGAAATGCAAGTCGGATATCATGTCGGTGGGCATAGAGTAAATGCCGTCCCAGGATCCTCCAGCATTCCCGGTTTTCCAGATGGCCCGGTCCGCTCCGGCCACCCAACCTGTGCTGTCATCCCAAAACCACACTGAGTTGAGCCCGACGATCGGAATTGCCGGTGCAAACCAGTTCGCCGGCGAGATCATACGCGCAATAGAGCCATAGCTTCCCACTGCCCAGCCGGCGGATGAACTCAACACGGTCAGCGCGCGCAAATTGGAAGCCTCGGAATCAAATACCCCTGTCCATGTGTAGCCGCTGTCGCTTGTGAAGCGAATCCCCCCCGCGGCATTGACCACCCATCCGCTGTCGGGCGTCGTGAAGTGGACGTCGAAGATGGACGGACCGGACATTCCCGGCAAATTCTCCCAACTCGCTCCACCGTCAGTCGTACGAACCACGAGACCGTGCGAACCCACCGCCCAGCCGTAGGTATTGTCAAGGAAGTAGAGATTGTTGATCCACTCATCGAGGTCTCCGAGATAGATATCTGACCATTGCTGTCCGGCGTCTGCAGTCCGGCGGATGTAAGCGCGATCGGCGACCCGGCCTCCGGCAAAGCCGACGCTATCACTCAAGAACGCGGCGCAGAAGTAGGCGTCGCTGCCACCAGAGCCTCTCGGCTGCCACGATTCGCCACCGTCTGCCGTTCGCTCAATGTCATTGGCGCCTACCCGCCAACCGACTGAGTCGCTGGTAAAGGTAATGAACTCCCACTGCCCGGACGTGTGAAGTTCAGATTGTGTCCAGGTCGCTCCGCCGTTCGTAGTACGAATAACGACCCGATCACTGCCCACTGCCCAGCCCCGCTGCTCATCCAGAAAGAAGCAATACCAAAGATCTTGAACGGTGGCGGCTGCCCTGTGCTGCCAGGAGATTCCGCCGTTTTCGCTCTTTAAGACAAGTCCAGCTTCACCGACCGCCCAAAGAGTGTTTTCATCCTGCGCGAATACATCATGGACACTCCGGTCCGTTGGCCGGCCGTTGCGATTTTCCCAACTCTGAGAAAGCGCAATTTGACCGATACAGAGTGCGAGACCCAGGCAGCAATGCCAGCGCGAAGACATGGCCCACCTCCGTTGTAAAACCTGAAAAGCTGATATACCGAAGTTATAAGATTCAAACTAAATCTTGATCCCCTCCGCCTTGCCCTCATAGCCTTTTCTTCCCATCAACGAATAGGTGAGGACTTTGCCGAGTTCAACGCCGGGTTGATCGAACGGGTTGATGTTATAAAGCGAGCCGGAGATCGCGGTGACAATCTCCCACAGCATGAAGAACTCGCCTACCGCATGGGCATTGATCTCGGGGAAGGAAATCGTGAACGACGGGCGGCCCTCGCGCGCCAGCGCTTCACGAGTCGCGGCGAATTCCGCGGCCATAAGTTTGTTCAGCGATTGCCCGGCCAGATAGTTCAGCGACGAATAATCGGTGAACAGCTCCGGCAATTTCATTTCGGTCGCGAACCGCTTGGCCTCGAGGAAAACAAAAACCTTGTCATGCGGACCTTCGATATAGAGCTGCACCTGCGAATGCTGATCCGTGGTGCCGAGCGCTTTCACCGGTGTGGGGCCGACATTGACCGTGTTGCCGTTGACGTCTTTCGCCTTGCCCAGCGACTCAGCCCAGAGTTGGCGGAACCAGTCGGCCATCGTATAGAGCGAATTCGCATAAGCCATCATCACATGCATGCGCTTGTCTTTCGCCGTGTCGAACAGATAGAGCAGCGCGGCAATTTTCGCAGCGGGATTTTGCGAAACGTCTTCGCTGAGACACTTCTCCCGCATCGCGGCCGCACCGGCAATCATCGCATCCATGTCGAAGCCGAGACAGAAGCCGGGAAACAGTCCGACGGGCGAAAGCACGGAAAATCTGCCGCCGACGCCGCTGTGCAGATCGAGGGTCATGAGTTTCTGATCGCCGCAGAGTTTTCGCAGATCACCCGAGGTCGGATCGGTGGTAACGACCACGCGATCGCGCCAGTCGTCGCCGAGTTCGCTCTTGAGTTTCTCCAGAATCAGCAGTGTGGCCGCCGCGGTTTCGGCGGTCGAGCCGGATTTGGAAACGATATTGAAGATCGTGTCGCCCGCATCGCAGAGATGCAGCAGTTCCAGCGTGACATCGGGGTCCACGTTGTCGAGCACGAAAAAGCGCGGCGCATCGTTGCGATAGATCGGCGTGACGACATTGTGAATCGGATGCGTGAGCGCCTTGAAGATGGCTTGCGGACCGAGCGCGCTGCCGCCGATTCCGGCCAGCAGGAAATTCTCCGCGCCCTTGAATTTGGCTGACATCGTTCTGCACGATTCGATCATCTGCTTGTGATCGGGCAGATCGAGGAACGGCAGACTGCCCGCGCGGCGCTGATCTTTCAAACCCTCTACAGCGGACTTGAGCCGTGGAGTGAGTTGGTCGATTGCAGCTTTCGACAGGCCGTGTTGTCCGACTTTGCTGTCGGCAGTGTTCGTGAAGTCTATGTGCAGGGACATGGGAGGGAAAAGCTGAAATGCTGAAATACTGAAAGGCTGCGAAGAGTCAATAAAATAAAATGCCTGTGGGACCCAGTTTATCCACCCTTTGGCAGAAGGCCGCGATTTGCTCGTGCGGAATGGGGATTCTGGGAGTCATGCCTTGAGTAATTCGTAGAGCGCTTGCGGAAGTGAGCGGTGGTGTAATTTCATGGCAGGAGTGTGTCGATGATAAGCCAGCCACATCGGGCAGAAGCTACATCGCGGACAACCACACGGGGTTGTCCCTACGGTGGGACATCCGACAGGCGCCACTATGGCAAAGTAATATACGAAAGTGCTCTCCGAGAGGCAAACCGGGGAAATCCCCAAAGTCTGAAATCGCAAATGCCGGACTCCCCCCTTGGTCCCCCTACAGGATGGGCGGGAAACCGCGCGCGTGCATGGCTTCAAAATTGCAGATTGCGAAAGGGTTAACGAGTTGGGCATGGTGGTGGTGAAAAACTAAGGACTTGCAGCATTGAGATGGCTTGACAAACTGGAAAGAAATGCCTATAATTCCAGAGTAGAGAAGAGAACCCCACCATACCCGTTCGCTAAGCTGGTTTTTTGCGCGATGAACACACTGGATTCGGTGAGGATCAGGGCCTTTCCTGACCTCTGGCCGAAGCCTGTCGTGATTCACGGAATTCCAGCGAGGCGATTTTTTGTTGTCCAAAAAGCAGCTCAAAGTTGAGTAATAAGTCTTTAATAATATTGTGCTTGCTTCTCCTTGTCGGGAGCGGGACGGCGGCACTTTCGTCCAAGCCCGTTAAGAGCCGGAAGGCTGGGACCCAGCTCACCGGCGAGGTGGTAACACAGGCTCAATTGGCGGTGCTCGAGCACAGCCAGGAACAGCTTGTGCTGGAGTGGAACTGTCCTGAAATCACACTGGAACGCGATGAAGTCACCCGGGAAATCGTAGAAATCGGTTTGCCGGGCGCGATTCCGGTGTGGGAGAAGGGCGTTCCCTGCCTGCCCCGGCTCTCCGGCCTGTTCGAAGCGCTGCCCGGAGGTGTCCGCTTCTCGATTCTTGAACAGGAGGTCGAAACCCGCACCCTCGGACCCATGGCGGCGATGCCGGA
Source organism: uncultured Alphaproteobacteria bacterium (assembly GCA_964529255.1). Classification (GTDB taxonomy): domain Bacteria; phylum Electryoneota; class RPQS01; order RPQS01; family RPQS01; genus CAZVXJ01. The sequence goes on from CAZGVT010000007.1 coordinate 12,344, forward strand.
AGATACGGTCATCGACATGCGACCGGAGGACGATGCGCTCGATCCGCCTCGACGAGGCTTGGATGAAATGATGCAAGGCCGGTCGCTTCGCGAACGCTGTGCAGACATGCCCCGGAAACCCGGGCTCTGGCCTGCGCAGCCCGTCACATTGGGCGAGGCGGGAACGTATCGCGGCCATCGTCTGATGAATCTGCTTTTCCATCCGGTGCAGGTGGATGCCGAGCGCGGCATTGCACGAATTACGCGACGCATCCGGGTCCGGCTGACCTTGCCGCGATCGGACGGACATTGGAATCGCACTCCCGACAGCGCGCAAGAGACGAATCTGCTGCGAAATCTGCTGGGCGATCTGGCGGTCACTGCACAGCCCACGCACATGCCCGAAGCGTTCGAAGGCCGCCGCAATACCGGCCGTCTCGACGACGATCCGATTGGCGGGAGATACAAACTGTTCGTCGTTCACGAAGGGATCACTCGCGTGAGCGCAGAGTGGCTGACGCAAAACTTTGTGGATCCGTCGCAGATCACGCCGTTTGATTTGAAAGTCAAGATGCGCGGCAGCGAGATTCCGATCCATTTCGACGGTGGAGCCGACGGCACCTTCGACAGCGAGGATTTCTTCGAGTTCCATTCGATTCCCAACCGGAACACACTGACGCATTTGAATCCTTCGCTCGTGACCGATCCATGGAGCGAAGCGAATGTCTACTGGATGTCGTGGGGCGATGGAGTACCGGGGTTGCGGCTGGGCGAGGAGGACGGAGCGTGGCATCCGGAGTGGGATCCCATTCCGGTGAATCGTGTGCGCTCATCGTTCCACTTTGAGAAAGATACAAAGTTCGACAGACTGGCCATGGCCGTCAGCAATCCGTTGCACACGAGCCGCGTGGCGAGCGAAGGCCCGTATCCGCTCTACGATGATCACTATTTCTGGGGAAACCGGATCGACGCGCTGACCACGCGCGATTTTCAGATTCAATTGCCGGCGCCGGACGTGGAATCCTTGCGGCCCGTGCTGGTGCGGGCATGCTTACAGGGATTCAGTTGGGGATTCGATCCGGCCAATGACCGCATCCCCGGCGAACACCGTGCGATTATCTATTTGAACGGCGCAACGGAGCGTGGACTAACCATCGGCAGGGTGCCCGGTCAATCCGAGAGTTCGGGCTGGATGGACATGGCGGCTGTGATTCTTCAATCGGATCCCGAGGATCCCCGCGATCCGGGGATCACCGGACAGGAACTCGCGGACGGGAATAATATCATCTCCGTCTCTTTGCCCGGCGACGGCGTGAGCGGTGAAGCGGACAAGGTCTATGCAAACTGGTTTGACGTGGAGTACGACCGCGAACTGCTGTCGAGCAAGGGGTTCCTGCAGATGCGCTTCGACACCACGCGCGGCGACACGTTTTCGTTCGACATTCGCGGCTTCAGCTCGCAAAACATTCAAGTCTGGAAACTCGGCCAGTCGCGCTTGACCAATCCGGACATTCGCTTCGCCACCAAAGCGGATGAAGGCGCGTCCTTCTGGGTACGCTTTCCGCTGGTGGCGGACGGTGCCTATGAAATTCTCGCCTTTGACGAGCGGCACATCGCTCCGCCGCTTTCGATTGAGCCGGAACAATCAACGCGTGATCTGCGAACCATGGCCGGTTCGGAATATCTGTTGATTTCACATGAGCGCTTCCGCAACGAACCTTCGCTCTTGCGGCTGGACAGTCTGCGGCGCGCGAGCTTCAATGGTTCGGCGGACACGATCTGGGTGTCGCAAATTTATGAACAGTTCAATTGGGGAATCCCCAGTCCGGAAGCGATCCGCGAATTCTTGAGGTATGCCTACGAGAATTGGCCGACGCGACCGACTCACGCGTGTCTGGTCGGCGACGGAGTTTACAGCATTCGCGGTTATACCGGCAACGGAAATTTGATTCCGCCGTTTTACCCGCCGGTGGTCGTTGTAGGAGTTGTCGCGGCGGATATTCTCTTCGGATGCGTTTCGGGGCCGCCTTGGGATATCACTCCGGATATTGCCGTCGGGCGCATCTCCGCCCGGACTCCCGAAGAACTCGAGACCTACGTGAGCAAGGTCTGGCAATACGAGGTCGTTTCCGATTACTCTTCGGCCTTCCACAGCACGCTGCTTTTTGTGGCGGATCTGAACGACGGCCAGTATAACTTCTCAAAGACCTACTCGGAATACATCATTCGCTTGACGGACGACAACGTCAATATCGAGCGCGTTTATCTCGATAGCCTGCCCGCCGGCCAGGGTCCCGCCGCGCTTCGGCGCGCCTTCCGTCGCGGGGCAACCGTGGTAAATTACAATGGCCACGGCGGGGGCGGCGTGTGGAGCGGCACGGAGTTGTTGGACGTCGGCGGTGTGCGTCTGCTAACCAACCGGCGCGCGTTTCCGTTTGTCACGAACTTCACCTGCTACGTGGGCTCGTTTGACGACCAGAATCAGGCGGCGGTGCTGGGGGAAGCGTTCTTGTTCTCGCGAAGCAATACGGGAGATCTGGTCGGAGCGATTGGAGTCTACAGCTCTTCCGGAGTCGGCTGGGCGGGCGACGGGCGAACCCTGCAGCGCACACTTTACGATTTTATCAGCGAAAATCGGGGATTGACCATCGGGCAGATCGTCCAAATTAACAAGACGCGCCACTGGGCCAACCACACCGCGCTGCAACCCCGGCTTCAGCTCTCGGTACAGTATTCTTCCCTGATGATGATGAACCTGCTCGGCGATCCGGGATTGAAACTGGCTCTGCCCGCCGACACATTCTCGCCAACCATCGCGGACGACGATTTCATTATGATTCGCGGTGACTCGTTTCAGGTCGCCGGCACTTTGCCATGGGATCCGGGAACCGGGCTCGTGGATTTGTATGTGTGGCCGTTCAACGGCGAACGCTTCCTCTATGAGCCGGATACCGTCAACGGCGGCTACATTCCAGAGTTCTTCTCCGCGAAGATTCCGGCGTTTGATGCGAATACGGATCTCTGGACTGAACAGATTGTCCAGGGCCGATCGTGGATAACTCCGCCCTTGCCGTTTCCGAGCAAATTCGTTCTCCCCGAGGGCCGGGTCGTGGTTTACGCGGTGGATCAGGATCAGAAGCGCAGTGCGATTGGCTCGTTTCCAATTTTCTATCCGCGTGGTGATACGCTCGGAGTGGGTCAGGTTTTCAACGTCGAAATCCTGCCTTACGGCTATATCTACACCGACTCGATTTTCCAGATTCGCGCGAATATCATTGATTCGAGCGGCGTGGAGCGTGTGCAACTGCGCGCGATCTATCGTCCGCCGCAGGGTCCGGTCGTGATCGACACGATGGAGATGACGCAGCTCGAACCGGGCCTTTGGATCACACCGGAATTGGGGCCGTTGCAAGCGTACGGCGCCACCTACAGAGTGTCGTTCAACTTCCTGCCCATCGGCGGTGAATTCCGCCGTAGCTCCGAGTTTTCGATGCGCATGGAGCAGTTGCCTGATTTCTATGTGAACTCGGCGCCTCCGGTTGTGCCGAAGCTCGAACCACGGCATGTCCCGTCTGTATTTGTGCCCGCGGTGTACACGCGTCAGGCGGGAGCCCGCGAGGCCGAGTCCATGACGATTCGACTTTCCGCCGTACGCGATTCGCTGGTGTTTGTGCAGGGTGACACCGTGCGCTTTGTCCTCGACACCTTCGCGACGGTTATGACGATTCCGGATCCAATTCAATACCAGACCATGTTCGACGTGCACATTCCGGCGATCTTCCGCCAGGGCGTGTATCGAGTCTATCTGGACATGGATCCGAATCAGCTCATTCGCGAGACGACTGAGCTGAACAACCGCTATATTATGGACTCGGTGCGGCCGTTTATTTTTCCCGCGACCAATACGGCAGGGACCTATCTTTTGCGGCCCTATGAACCCGGGACATTTCACCGGTACAAGAGTCCGGCGTTCCCGGATACGATCAGGTTGCGGGCCTCACCGGGCTCGTTTCCGCGGGACAGCGTGAGTCTGATTTACAATGGACCGCGGCTCGCGACTGCTGCGGAGATTGCGGATCTTGCTCAGCTTGGACTATTTCCTATCCTGAACACGCAGACGCCACGCATTTTTGAAGTGACGCTGGACGACACCACGGATGCGTTGCCCTTCGGTGCGGAGATTGCGCTTGATCTCAGTGTCTATGGCTCGGCGGACTCCTTGCGGCTGGTGCGAAATGACCTTGCCTTGTTCCATCGGCGATTGAGTGCGGCAATGTGGCGCCGGCTGGACGATAGTCATCTCGATACGTTGCGCACAATTCCGGATTTTCGCGGGAGAATGCGCGGCACGGCGGATGGGCTCGGCGAGTTCGTTGTGCTGCGCATGAATGATGAGCAGGGCCCGTACGTGGAATTTGCGGCCAACGGGTTGCGCTTTACAAGCAACTCCTTTCTACCCCGGGAACCGGAACTCTTCGTAACGATGCGCGATTTTTCCGGCATTGATCGCGGGCCGGGAAAGTTCTATGTGATCGTGGACGGCGATACCGTGCCGGATGCGGAGCTGTCGTGGTCGGATTCGCTGAGTTCGAGCGGCCAGATGTCCGCATTACTGCGACCGGAATTCGCGCCGGGTTTGCACACCATCAGCGCCTATGCCACGGATAACATGGGGAACAGCACGACGGCCTCGGCGCAGTTTGAAGTGCGCGGGGAATTCGGCATGGAGTGGGCGATCAATTACCCCAATCCGTTCAGCACGGGGACGACGATTTCCTATCTTCTGACCGATCTGACGTCCGACTATGTCGAAGTGAAAATCTACACGGTCTCGGGCCGCTTAATCAAGCGGCTGCGCGAGGACGAGCGAATCGTCTCTAACTACGGTTCGATCTTCTGGGATGGCACGGATGAGCATTTCGAGACCGTTGCCAACGGTGTTTATTTTGCCCGCGTTATTGCCAAGCAAGGCGACGAGGAGATTGAGAAGCGCGTGAAGATGGCGAAAGTGCGATGACAGAAATCAAACCGCAAACGACAAACGACAGACGACAAGCGCGGAAATCCCGTCTCCTGAGTCTTGCGGTCTGCTGTTTGTCGTTGCTCATGTTTTCCCCGTCGTTCGCCGCAAAGTACGCCGGAGAGTTTCTGGAAATCGGCGTGGGTGCGCGGGCCATCGGCATGGGCGGAGCGGTAACTTCCATGATCGATGACGGGACGTCGTTCTACTGGAATCCGGCCGGAATGGGTTATCTTCCCGGCGCGCAGGCGACGGCGATGTACGCCGACTTGTGGGACGGTCTCGCCAACTACTCCGTCGCGGGGATTGCCTTGCCGGTGAGCGCGGCAATCTTCTCCGTAAACTGGGTCAGATTGGGTGTGCCCGATATTGAGGAGCACCGCGACTATACGCAGCTCCTGCAACTGCCGGACAGTCTGCGGTATGTGGATCGTGACGGGGAACGAATCTATTACGACACCGTGCAGGAGTACCTGCTGGCCACCGGCGCGACTCCGCAGGGAATGTTCTCCGACAACGAATCCGCGATTTTCCTGACTTTTTCGCGGCTGAATAAGTTCACCGTGGATTTGGGCTGGTCGTATTTTCAAGTGCCGGTGGAGATACCGTTTGGTGTGAATTTCAAAATCGTCAACCAAAGTCTGGCCGGAAACAGCGGTCAGGGAATCGGTCTGGACTTTGGTATGCAGGTGCGGTTCAAGGCCTCCGATTTTCTCTGGGAGCCGTGGAAAGCGACGATGGCTTATGGCTTCAACTATCAGGATATGACGCGCACGGCCGTCGATTGGGGCGAGGGAAACAAGGACGCGATTCCGGCCAATTTCCGGAACGGCGCGTCGCTCACCCAAAAACTCCCGGGCAAGCATAACGATCTCGTCATGAGCATCGATTACGAACGCCGCTGGGATCAAACTTACCATTACGGCGTGGAATACCGGATGGCAAAGACGCTCGCGCTGCGCGGAGGATTCTGGGGCGACGAGTGGACGGCCGGCGCGGGAGTGTCCGTCTGGCGCGCCACGGTCGATTACGGCTATCTTAGCAAGGAGCTTGGTGCGACTCACCGCGTGAGTGTTTCCGTGCGGCTGAAATAGCAGAAATGAAGACTGAAGACAAACCATTGCGCAAGGTCGGGATGACAAGCAATCCGGAAACACAAGGCCGCTCCGGAGCGGTCGGCGGGTATGTTTCCGGGTGGAACCGAATGAACATCCTCGGTATGCTGATAATTGCCCTGCTTGTGCTCGGCTGCGGCGACGATGAATCGAGCGTTGACGACATTCCGCCCGCGACACCGCGCTGGGTGGCGGCATCGGCCGATAACATCTACCCGCAACAGGGAATTCGCGCGGACACAGTCGCTTCAGATCAGCGCTATCGTGTCCGGTTGGATTGGTACGAAAACAGCGAGCCGGATCTGGCCGGATATCTCGTGTATCGAACTCCCGAGTTTGATCCGCCGTCATCCCGTTACGTGATCGCGGATCTTCGCTTCGGTATCAATGCGGTGCGGCGTCCCGTGCAGTCGATGATCGATGTGGGAAATGATGCGCTGGGCCTGCCGGCGAATTTGCTGGCTCCGGTTGCGGACAACGACACGGTCGAGGCGAACTTGACACGCGGATACTATTGGGAGCTGGTCGCCTACGACAGCGCCGGAAATGTCTCGGATTATGCCGAGCGAATCTACTACCGGATGATCAACAATCCGCGCGAGCTGAGTGTAACTCTCGACACCGGAGATCGCTACCGGATGTCCTGGCGATACGAGAATAATCCGGACGTGTATATCAGTTACTATTTTGTTCGCGTGTACTCTGCGCACTATGGACCGGATTCGCTGATCTGGTACAAGCAGGTGCACCGCTACGAGGCCAATCCGTATGTTTACTTGAATTTTGACGGTTCGGCTCGCGCGATGACCGTCGATTGTACGTACGTCTGGCAGTTGAATGTTGTTTCCGATCAGCCGTCCCAGTATCATGTCGAGGCTCGCGCTGGGGCGGCGGTGTTCACGAAATTTGCTTATGAAGGCTGAAGGCTCATGAACGAGTCAGCGGGCTTCGGCACTCAGGAGGTTCTATGCAACTGACGAAACCACTGCGCATCGGTCTGATCGTGTTTCTGGCGCTTCACATTTCTCTGATCATGCCGGCGATCGGACTCGCGCAGCAGTATCAGCAGGGAATGGTCTCGCCGAATATCCCTCCGGTGCAGAAGGTTGGCGAAGGCAATCAATACTATCTTGGACAGGCGAACGAGCTGTTGATCCGGGTAAATGTGTGGGGAAAGGTGCAGCGTCCGGGGCAGTATTTTGTTCCCGCGACGACGGATTTGATCACGTTGCTCTCCGTTGCCGGAGGGCCGATCTCCAAGTCCCGGCTCACCGATGTACAGGTTGTGCGGCCCATGGAAGAGGGCAATGTGCAGGTGATGTCGATTAACATCAAGAAATATCTGAAGACGGGAGACAAGCGCTTGATTCCCGATCTTCGTCCCGAGGACACCGTTGTTGTGAACGGCTCTCTTTGGCAGTTGTTTGCAGATGTGGTTGACGTGGCGGCGAAGCTGGCCATCATTGGCAACGTGTATTACTTCTTCTTTATTGCGGGGAACGAATGACACTCGGTGGATGAGTGAACCTAATGAAGGGGCGACCGCGAGGTTGTCCCTCTTAGTTTGTTCTTTGCAACTGGCCGTGGGTTGGGCATTTGCCATGTGAAGTTGTGAACATTCAGCCCGGACTTGACATTCCGTTTTTTTTTTGCTTACTTTAGTTGCACCCCTGACGCTGTCGGGGATTTCCCGGTTGGATCAAATCAAACAGGAGGTGCGAAATGAAGCAAGCAACTTTGGCCGCCGTCATTTGTCTTGCGTTCGCCGCTTTAGGATTGGCGCAAGGCGGGCCGGATGCGTGCTCGTTTTCGATTTGCCTCGAGGACAAGACCTGCACCGATGCGACATCATGTGTAAATTTTCCGGGCTGCGAGCGAACTTCATTTACTGTACCGTGTACTGACGACTACAGCTTGAAAGCATCGACTTCATGCAGCACCGGAAGCTGCGGAATGTGCCAGGGCTGCGTAGTTGTGTATCAAGTAGGTAACTATGTTGGCGAGTGTCACACGAGTTCATGCGGCTCCGGGATTTGCGTTTCCTACTGTCCTCCCGGAAGTCAAGGAACGATCCACCTGACACAGGGTACGACATATACCCTGTTCGTCTGCATGATACCCTGTCCGGACCAAGATCCTCCGAGTTCCTGCGACAACGACTATTGCCATTCCAACTGCAAGGCCATCGGCATGGTCTACCTGAATAGCAGTGAATGTCCGTCGCCGTAAACACCTTGCGGTTCCGGCGGCTGCAAGCCTGTTGTACATTGTGTTTTCTCTGCACGCGGCGGTGATTCGCGTGCCGGACGAGATCACTACCGTACAGGGAGCCCTCGATGCGATGCAACCCGGTGATACGGTGCTCGTGTCCATCGGTGTTTATCACGAGTCGTTAAGATCGCCGGCGTTTCCGTTCTCACTTTTCGGCGATGTCGTCAGCGATACGGGAGATTATCCGCGGCCGATTCTGGATCCCTCGACGTTACCGGGATCGGACTCGCTGCTGTGCATGCTGATAGAGAATTGCCCGGCGGCCACGGTTCAGGACTTCGTGTATCGCAACGGTGCAGCGATGTTCCCGCGTCGGAATAGTATCCCGGGTGGGGTCCGGCTCTCAAACGCCGGCATGACGATGCGACGGTGCAAATTTGACTCTGTGTATTCGGCCATCGCAAGGTTCAGCGGGAGCTATTGCCCTGTCTCGCTTGACCGCTGCAGCTTTGCCGCAACGAAGTCGTATTGTCTTTCGCCAAACCAAGCGCCGGTTCACGCGGTGAACTGCTTGTTTTCCGGCGATACGGCCAACCTGGTTTCCATATCGGATAGCTCGACGTTGATTCGATGCAGCTTCCGTGATGTGACTGCCGGACATTTGCTGACTTCTCTTGGCGGAGGGATCGAAATACGAGAGTGTGTTTTCGGTCCATATGGGCCTTTCCCATACGTACCGGTCGCCATGTCCGGTTTCAGCGGAGAAATTGTTGACAATCTTTTTACACAATGCCTGACGGGCGGCAGGCAAATGACGATCGGCATTCCCTGTGAAGGGGAGTCCCTCAGGGTCGAAGGTAATCACTTCATTGATAACGAAGTCGTGCTTGGACAGGGCGGGGCAGGGATTTCCATCGGATGTGATACAATGGCGGAGCATACCGAACCTGTGATCATCGTCCGCAATAATATTGTCGAGGAGTGCATCGCCAATTTGAGCGCCAAGGGGCTGGTCACCTGGGGACCGCCGCTGAGCGCTGAACGAAATCGCTTCGTCCGGCTCGACCCTGCACAGGATCCCGTGGTGAAGTCATATTCCCGGAGCATGACCCTCAGGGAGAACATCTTCGAAGACAATGGATTTGCAGCCGAAGTCTATCGACCGGATGATGGAGACAATCATCTTGATGCCCGGCTGAATTACTGGGGTGACGAAACGGGGCCATTTCACTGGCAATCAAATCCGCTTGGACTGGGGGATTCGGTTGGAGATTCTGTTCTCTTCAATCCCTGGTACCCCGACACATCATTTCTGGAAACGCCGCCGCGAACAAAGCCAAGCGTAGCAAGCTACGCGCTACGGGCGTTTCCAAATCCGTTCAATGCCACGGCGACGCTCGTGTTTGAGATTCCCGAACCCGGAATATTCAGAATAGAATTGTTCGATCTCTTGGGACGAAGAGTGAAGGTGTTGTTTGTCGGGCCGGTCGCGTATGAGAAAATAGTTCGCGTTGACGGTAACTATCTCGCTTCCGGCATTTATTACGCCCGCGCCTGGCAGACCACGCACAACCGCCCCGTGGCGACCACGAAACTAGTGTTGTTGAAGTAGCCCGTTGCTTGCGTCGAAACCATAGAACAAGGGCGCGATTTTCATCGCGCCCTTGACTTTTTTTCATTTGTGTTCCGCAGGCGGAGCCGCCGGTGGAACCGGTTCCGGGACTTTGTTCTTCACGGCCGGGATGGACTGAAGGAAGGCATACATGTCTTTCATCTCGTCATCCGTCAAACCGACATGGGCAAAGACAGGCATCGGCGGAAGCAGCATCCTTCCCTTGCCCAACTGCCGTCCCGTGCGCAGAGTTTCCATGAAATTCTCTTCGGTCCATTTGCCCAAGCCGGTCTCCGGCTCCGGTGTGAGATTTCTCGTATAGCTCACTCCCCACGGACCCGACCAGGCGGTGAACGTTGCCGAATAGGATCCCATCCACGGCCCCTGCGGCGACGGCGCGGGTGGCATGGCCATGTCCTGCGGGTGGCCGGATAAATAGCGCGACATATCCGGTTCCGGGCCGTTGGGACCCATTGTCCACGGAGTGTGACAGTCACTGCATCCCATGAGCTTAATCAGGTGCTCGCCGTGCTTGATGCGATCCGAGTTCGAGGCTTCATCGCCAATTGCGACACTCCAGATGATTCCGGTAACGCAGATGAGGCCGCAAACTGCGAAAACTACATTCCTGCTGATCTGTTGCATGGTTGATTCCTTCCGAAAGTTACTTGGTTGGTTGGCTGCCAATTTGCTATTTGTCCAGATTTCTAATCCATTCCGCGATCACCCGCACCGCTTCTTTGTCGGCGATCTTGGTGCCCAGCGCGGGCATTTGCTCATAGGGATTGCGCGTTTGCATCCGGTACCAGACCGAGCTGCGCGAAGGTTCGCCGGGCGCAATTCGCAAAGTCTTCCCGTCGACCAGTCCGGGAATCTCGTAATCGCTGGCCTGACCGACCGCCGTTTGCAGATAGTCCGGCCGAGTTTCGAATGCGTAGTCAAGCTGCGGCGTGAGAATGAGCCCCACCGAAGCCGTCGGATCGGTTGGATTGTGGCAATTGCCGCAATTGGACCACAAATATCCGCGCGCGGCTCTTTCGGTCGCTGATTTCGCCTTGATTCGCGGCGGTGACTTCGTATAACCTTCCGGGAGATTGCTCACAAGCCCGCGCGCGACCAGTTCATTCAAGCCAATCATGGACTCCGTGAATGCTTCGGCATTCGGCGCCAGCGAATCGCGATCGGGCGATAGCTGCAAGAGATTGAATCCGAGGATGACTTCGCGGCCTTCGCTGACATGACAGGTCTTGCAGTCGTTGACGGTGGGGATGTCATGCTTGATTCCCGGAGCGATTTCCACATGATTTCGCGATCCGTATTCAGATACGAGCATTGCCTCGCTCCCCTCGGCATTCCAGGCATAGGCATGAAATGTCCACTCCAGCGGAGCGACCTTTTCGATCAGGCGGGTTTCCACGCGCCTGCCGAACGAGAATTCCTTCCAGAATTTCGCCCCCACTGGAAAGATCCAATGATGCGGATCGCTCGCGTCAATAGTCTGCCCCGGCGGGAGATAGATCCAGCGGGACTTGCTCGCACCGTCGGACCAGAGCGGATACTGCGGCGAGTACATCAGGTTGCCGGACAAGATCGTCTTGCTTGCAATGTCCGCATAGAGTCCGGTTTCGGACAATCGCTGCATGGCTGGCGGTTGCTCCGATAAGGCTCCCGCGATCAACGCCAGCCAGACTCCCGACAGCAAGGCGATTCTGGTCA